>NZ_JBHTWX010000018.1:0-94061 GCF_042792155.1 Kitasatospora sp. NPDC056651
GCCGAACAGCACGTGCAGCACGTACCAGACGGCGGTGCGCCACCGGGCCGCCCAGGAGCGGGCCGGTCCGGTGGCCAGGTCCTCCGGCCGGGCCGCCGCGCACAGCGCCCGCGCCGCCGCGCCCTCCAGCGTCCGTACCGTCGGCACCAGCGCGGTGACGGCGGCCATCGGCAGCGAGGTGAACAACGACAGGATGTACAGCAGCAGTTGGACGGTCGCCGACTGGTTCGGGTTGAGCGCCCCGAGCATGACCACGGACAGCAGCCAGTACGGCATCAGGAGCGCGCCGCCCAGCACCAGGTGCACCCAGCGCAGCCGGGCCCGCCGCCCGACCACCGCCCCCGCCGCGCGCCGCAACCGGCTGCCCCGGTCGCCTGCTCGGGCCCGGCCGCCCGCGGCCCGTCCGCCTGCCCCCGTGATCACCCGCGCGACTCTACGGCAGCGGTGCGCCGACGGGCGCCCCATTCGGTCAACGCCACCGACCCGACGGCCAGAGCCGGCGCCGGCACCACGGTGATCGCGTCCATGCCGACGGTCAGCAGGTTCACCAGCCACAGCCGGTCCATCGCCGCGGGGTCGTCCGCCCCACCGGATGCCCGGTCGGCCACCGCAGTTTCAGGGTCAGGTGCGGCGCGGTCGCCGCCACCGCCGTCCACGCCGCCCCGGCCCGCACCGCGCGCTCGTCGATCCTCATGCCCCCACCCTCCCGCCGGGCCCCGCCCCGGGTCCTCCGCCCGGGGCGCGATCCCCCTCCCCCCGGCGGGGGATTCCGGGCGCCGTGGGGTGTCAGCCCATCCGGTGGATCAGCCGGTCCTCCTCGTCGGTCCGGCCGTCCGGGTCGGCGACCAGCCCGAGCCGCTCGGCCAGCCGGCGCGAGGGCAGGTTGTCGGCGTGGATCAGGGCGATCACGTTGACGCCGGGGAAGCGCGGCAGTGCCTCGGCCATCGCCGCCCGGGCCGCCTCCGCCGCGTACCCCAGGCCCCAGGCGGAGGGCCGGAACCGGTAGTAGAGGTTGAACACCCGCTCCCCGTCCAGGGTGTGCAGGTACAGCCCGGCGAACCCGATGACCGTCCCCGGCTGCTCCCGGGTGGCGACGGCGCAGTACCCGACCCCGTCCCGCACCCAGTCGGCGACGAACCCGTCCAGCATCTCCCGGCTGGCCGTTTGGTCCCGGTGCGGACCGTGCGGGTTGTACCGGTTGGTCTCCGGATCGCCGTGGATCGCGAACACCGCCTCCAGGTCGCTGTCCTGGGGCCGGGTCAGCACCAGCCGCTCGGAGACGGCGACGATCGTGCGGGCGGCGGCGTGCTGGGCGGTGTGCTGGGCGGTGGTCATGGTGCGTCCCCGTGGCTGTCGTAATAGGTCTATCGCAAGATAGACCATTACTCGAACGCCTCGCTCGCCCATTTCCGCCCGGCTGCCAGGTCCCGCGCGCCTGCCGGGTCTCGCCCGGCTGCCCGTTCCCGCCCGGCTGCCCGGTCCCGCCGCGCTAGAGGATCGGCTCGCAGCCGATCGCCCGGCCGCCGGCGGTGAGGAACTGCCGGACCAGGCCCTTCTGGTCGGGGAACAGGAAGGGCCTTTCGAGCCCCGGGGCGATCCCACCGGTGACGGTGAAGAAGACGTCCTTGCCCTGGCAGGTGGTGACGAGCGTCCCGTCCGCCACCCACTGGGCCCGCCCCAGATCCGATTCGCTCGCGCCCTCCTTCCGGGTCAGGGCCGTGGTCCGTGGTTCGGTGGTGATCGCGAACTCCTGCACCCGGCTGTCGTACTGCGGGTCCCCGCCGATCCGGCACGACCAGATCGGGACGGTCGCGGTGGTGACCTGTTGCGGCATGCGCCACCGGGCGGCGGGATTCCTCGCCGGGGCGAACCCGGGCAGGCCGCAGAGGTTGGCCCAGTCCGGGTCCCGCTCGGCACCCTTCGCCGACAGTTCCTTCGGTGCCGCGAGGGCCTGGCCGCCGCAGCCCCGTGCCTCGGCGACCCGGTTGGCGAAGGCCACGGCCATCCGGGCCCTGGTCTCGTCGTGGTCCGGCCGGCCGGTGCGCACCTCGGCGCGCACGCCCTTCTCGCACCCCTCGGGGAGTACGGCCCACGCCGCGCCGGGGGTCACCGAGCCGATGGACCCGCCGGAGAACAGGCGGGCATCCGACGCGGCCAGCTTGCCCGGGCCGTCCTCGGAGTTGCGGACGACGGTGAAGCGCACGGTGTTCCTGGAGGTTTCGAACAGGCCGGAACTGACCGTGGCGGTGCAGCTGTTCCCGGCGGAGTCCGCCGTGGCCGAGTAGCCGCCCCTGTCCTCGCCGATCCGCCCCGACCCCAGGAGCTCGTGCACCTGGTCCGCCGTGGCCGCCCCGCCGCACACGCTGCCCGGCCCGCCGACGTTCGTCAGCCGGTAGGCCGCGAACCCCGCCGCTGCCACCGCGAACGCCAGTACCGCCGCGACCGTCCGCGATCTCGGCCCTCCGGCGGCGGGTCCCCGCCCTTCGGGTGCCTCGTCGGGGCGCCCGTGAGCGGCTTCGGAACCGTCGGACGGAGCACCGTCCCTCATGGCCTCCACCTGTTCACATCCGTCCGAACACGGTGCGGTAGGTGCCGTCGATGGCGACGTTGTAGCTGGTGCGGCTGTCCGTCTTCAGCTGCTGCGACACGCTTCCGGTCTGGTCGGCGGTGGTGGCGTCCATCCCGAACAGCTGCGCCCTCTCGTCGATCATCCTGTTCAACTGGTTCTGTCCCGCCGAGAAGTGGGAGCTCAGGTTTCCCTGGAGCTGGGCGTCGGCCAGTGCCTTGGCGTCGTTGGCGTACTGGGCGGTCCCGATGTCGACCAGGCGCTGGGGGACGTCGCCGAGGTAGTGGTTCACGACCGAGCCGAGCAGGTGGTAGTTCATCCTCGCGTTCCAGTCCGCCTTCGCCTTCGCGCTCTCCGTGTGGTCCGAGGCCGTGTCGGCGAACACGGCGTCGAGCGCGCCGAGAGCGGAGCCGGCCTCCTGGGTGAACGAGTGGAGCTTGTGGTTCGCACCGCCCGCCGCATCGGGCTTGAACGCCTCGGGCCCGTAGCCGCTGAGACGGGCGGCGATCTCCTCGGTCTCGGCACGGTGGATGGTCGCGAACGAAGCGGGGTCTTCGGAGGCGCCACGGATCACGCGCAACAACTGGTCGCGCTGGACGGTGAGCCCGTCCGGCTGGGCAGGACCGGACAGCTCCTTGCCGAGGATCTCGTGCATGCTCGGAGCGTAGTCGGCGATCATGGCGGCCATCGGCTGGCGGAGCGCGGCCGGGAGGCTCGTCTTGTCCCCGGGACCGCTGCCGGCGAGGGACTTGAGCGTCTCGTCCATGATCTGCGACATGACCTTGTCGTGCGGGCGGACCGGGGGCTGGTCGCCGTGCGGGTCCCGGCCGGTCGTGGCGGCCTGCAGGGCGTCGCCGAGCGCCGCGCGTGAGGTGTCGCGAAACCGGTCTTCCGTCAGGATCTGCTCGTGGCCCTGGTTCGGCCACGTCCGCTCGTGCAGCACGTAGTCCAGGTTCTTGCTCTTCGCCGGGTCGAAGAAGTCCTTCGACGCCCCCGGATCGCGGCTCAGCGCGCTCATCAGACCACCCATCGGGTCGGTCCGGCCGTTGGTCGTCCTCCAATCCGGTCCCCAGAGCTCCTCACCCTTGACCTTGCTCTTCCGCTCGAAATCGACCAGGTCGTTGCCGACCTTGAGGAGGAACGGTTTGTCGAACACCCCCTTCGCGGCCATCAGCTTCGTCAGCGCCGGGTAGTTGTCGTTCCACCCCGCCGCCGAGCCGCCCGGGCGGCGGGCGGCGGCCAGCAGTCCGTCCTCCCAGGCCTTGCCCATGCCGCCGTTCTCGGTGGCGGTGGCCAGGACGACGGACAGGTTCTTGTAGACGTCCTGGTAGCCCGCGGCGTTGCGGGTGCCGTGGGCGAGGCCGTCGTAGGCCTTGCTGTAAGCCAGCAGGGCCTCGGGGCCGGTCTTGCCGTCAATGGTGAGGCCGTTGAGCAAGGTGGCGGCGAACTCCTGCTTCTCCGCGTTGGTGGCCATGAGGGCCTGCAGTTGCCTGAGCTGATCGTCGGAGAGGCTGCCGCCCTTGGACATCAGCTCCCTGGCCCGCATGGCGTCGGCGACCGGGCCGGCGCCGTACGGGGTGGGGTTGAAGGCGGTGGTGCTGGTGCCGATGTCGCCCTGGAGGGCCGTGGTGGCCTCCTGGTCGGCGGTGGTGGCCTGCTGGACGGCCTTCCTGATGCGGTCCGAGATCCCCTGGGCGGTGGCCCGGATGGTGCGCTCGGCGTCGGGGTCGTTCAGGTCCGCCTTCGGCACGGTCCACCTGACCGTGCCGTCCTCGGTGACGGTCAAGGCGCTGTCGCCCTGGGCGTCGTGGAGTGCCGTGTCGAGGATGAGGCGGGCGGCGGCCAAGTCCGTGGCGGCGGTCTTCATGATCCCGGCGACGGCGGTGGCGACGGCCGAGGCCTGCTTGAAGTCGCTGTCGATGCCCTGCAGCGCCTTGGTCGCCTCGTCGGCGGCCGTCCCCTTCCAGCCGGCGCGCTGCGCCGTGCTGGTGAGGTCCTTGGTGACCCGGCCCTCCAGGGCGGTGAGGGCCTTGGCGACGCCGGACCAGGCCTCGGCGGCGTCGTTGATCGCGGCGAAGTCGGCCTCGCGCAGTTCCTTGAAGGACACCATGGTCCGTTCCCCTCCCTTGTCACTGGCGGCCGGAGAGATCCGCGGTGGTCCGGGTCTCGTTGGCGTGGTAGTTCTGCTGGGTCCTGTCGAGGTTGTCGGCGGCGCCGCCCACCTTGTCGTGCAGCGCCTTGCACTGCTGGGTCCACCGCTCGGTGCTGCTGGTGAGGGCGCCGCCGAAGGAGAAACCGCGGATCCTGGTCGACGCGGTGCTCGCGTACTCGGTGAGGCTGTGCGCGCCGGGGCCGGCCTTGCCGTTGGCGCTGTCGAGGTCGGTGGCTATCTGACGGGCCATTCCGGCCGAAGCGGCGAGCTCGTACGGGGTGTCGAGCTGGGTGGATCCCGAACCGGGTGCGGACCCGGACGGGCTTCCGGCACTCGCCAGGACGAGCCCGGCGGGGGGCGGTGTCGCGGCGGTGCCCGGCGCCGGGGCCGGGTCCGGCGCGACGGGTCCGGTGGTGAAGCCCTGATCGCTCATGTGTGCAGTCCTCCCCATTTCGCAGACCGGCTGTTCCCCCTGCCACTGCATGACGACCGTACAGGCGGCCGCGGTCCTTTGTGTCGACTTGACCTTCGCGCTCTTGGCCGAACGGCGGGTGCCCGGTTTCCATGGCGGTTCGGTCGAGGGGGAATTGGCGGCCGGGCGCGGGCGGGGAGGTCTTGTTACCGGCCGGTCGCTTGCCTATCATCCCGAGTGTTACAGCTTTACTGTCAAACCCCGTCGGGAAGGGTCCAGCAGCCAGTGCGTGACACGAGCAGTGCACCAGGGGCCGGTGGGCCGTTGGCGGGGGTGCGGGTGGTGGAGCTCGCCGGGATCGGGCCGGGGCCCTTCGCGGCGATGCTGCTGGGCGACCTCGGGGCGGACGTGGTGCGGGTGGACCGGCCGGACCCCTCGCCGCTCGGGACGGATCCGGCGTACGACCTCAGCAACCGCAACAAGCGCTCGGTGCTGGTCGACCTGAAGTCCCCCGGGGGCCCGGCGCGGGTGCTGGACCTGGTCGAGCGGGCGGACCTGCTGATCGAGGGCTACCGGCCGGGCGTCGCGGAGCGGCTCGGCGTCGGGCCCGAGGCGTGCCTGGCGCGCAACCCGGCGCTGGTGTACGGGCGGATGACCGGCTGGGGGCAGCACGGCCCGAGGGCGGCGACCGCCGGGCACGACCTGGGGTACGCGGCGGTGGCCGGCGTGCTCGGGATGGTGGCGGCGCCGGGTGGGGCCGAGGAGCCCCCCGGCATCCCGGCCAACCTGCTGGGCGACTACGCGGGCGGCTCGCTCTACCTGGTCGTCGGCCTGCTCGCCGGGCTGCACCACGCCCGGACCACCGGCACCGGCCAGGTGGTCGACGCCGCGATCGTGGACGGCGCGGCGCACCTCGGCAGCATGCTGTGGGGCCTGCTCGCGGCCGGCCACTGGCAGGACCGCCGGGGCGTCAACCTGCTGGACGGCGGAGCCCCGTTCTACGCGGTGTACCGGGCGGCCGACGGCGGGCACCTGTCCGTCGGCGCGCTGGAACCGCGCTTCTACGCCGAGTTCGCCCGGCTGCTGGAACTGGGCCCGGACGCGCCCGGCCAGTACGAGCTCGACCGCTGGCCCGAACTGCGCACCCGGATCGCCGCCCGCTTCGCCACCCGGACCAGGGCCGAGTGGGAGGCCGTCTTCGCCGGCACCGACGCCTGCGTCGAGCCGGTACTGACGATGCGTCAGGCCGCCGCCGACGCGCACCTGTCGGCGCGCGGAACGTACGTCGAGGCGGACGGCGTCACCCAGCCGGCCCCCGCCCCGCGTTTCTCCGCCACCCCGGGCGCCCTGCGCCGCCCGCCGGCCCGGCCGGGCGCGGACACCGCCGAGGTCGCCCGGGACTGGGACGTCAAGTCCCTCAACCCATCGGCAGAGCAAGGAGAGTAGCGTTGCACCGCGAGATCTTCACCGAGCAGCACGACGACTTCCGCGCCACCGTGCGGGCCTTCCTGGCCAAGGAGGTGCTGCCGCACTACGACCGCTGGGAGAAGGCCGGCATCGTCGACCGCTCCGCCTGGCTCGCGGCCGGCCGACAGGGCCTGCTCGGCCTCGCCGTCCCCGAGGAGTACGGCGGTGGCGGCACCCCGGACTTCCGCTACGCCGCCGTGCTGGCCGAGGAGTTCGCCCGGGCCGGTGCCTCCGGCCTGGCGATCGGCCTGCACAACGACATCATCGGCCCGTACCTCACCTCGCTCGCCACCGAGGAGCAGAAGCGCCGCTGGCTGCCCGGATTCTGCTCGGGCGAGCTGATCACCGCGATCGCGATGACCGAACCCGGCACCGGCTCCGACCTCCAGGGCATCCGCACCCAGGCGGCCGACCGGGGCGACCACTACCTGCTCAACGGCGCCAAGACCTTCATCTCCAACGGCATCCTCGCCGACCTGGTGATCGTGGTCGCCCGCACCACCCCCGAGGGCGGCGCCCACGGACTGAGCCTGCTGGCCGTCGAGCGCGGCACCCCCGGCTTCGAGCGCGGCCGCAACCTCGACAAGATCGGCCAGAAGGCCCAGGACACCGCCGAGTTGTTCTTCGAGGACGTCCGGGTGCCCAAGGAGAACCTGATCGGGGAGCTGAACGGCGGCTTCGTCCACCTGATGCAGAACCTCGCCCAGGAGCGGCTCACCATCGCCGCCGCGGCGATCGCGGGCGCCGAGTACCTGGTCGAGATCACCACCGACTACGTCAAGCAGCGCGAGGCCTTCGGCCGTCCGCTCGCCAAGCTCCAGCACGTCCGCTTCGAGATCGCCGAACTGGCCACCGAGTGCGCCGTCACCCGGGCCTTCGTCGACCGCTGCATCACCGAGCACAACCGCTGGGCGCTCACCCCGGCCGACGCCTCGATGGCCAAGTGGTGGGCCACCGAGCTGCAGAAGCGCACCGCCGACCGGTGTCTCCAACTGCACGGCGGCTACGGGTACATGAGCGAGTTCCCGGTCGCCAGGGCGTTCACCGACGGCCGCATCCAGACCATCTACGGCGGCACCACCGAGATCATGAAGGAGATCGTCGGCCGCTCGATCCTCGGCTGAGCGTCCTCCCCCGGCGCCCCCGGAAGCCCGCTGTCCCTCGACTCCTCCGCTCGTCAAATCCCTCGCCCCGAATACCCGCTGAAAGGCGACCCCACCGTGACCACCGAAGCGTACGTCTACGACGCGATCCGCACCCCGCGCGGCCGGGGCAAGGCCTCCGGTTCGCTGCACGGCACCAAGCCGATCGACCTGGTCGTCGGGCTGATCCGCGAACTGCGCAACCGCTACCCTGAGTTGGACCCGGCCGCGATCGACGACATCGTGCTCGGCGTGGTCAGCCCGGTCGGCGACCAGGGCTCCGACATCGCCCGGATCGCCGCCATCGCGGCCGGCCTGCCCGACACCGTCGCCGGCGTCCAGGAGAACCGCTTCTGCGCCTCCGGCCTGGAAGCCGTCAACCTGGCGGCGGCCAAGGTCCGTTCGGGCTGGGAGGACCTGGTCCTGGCCGGCGGGGTCGAGTCGATGTCCCGGGTGAAGATGGCCTCCGACGGCGGCGCCTGGTTCGCCGACCCGATGACGGCGTACGAGACCGACTTCGCCCCCCAGGGCATCGGCGCCGACCTCATCGCCACCATCGAGGGCTTCTCCCGCACCGACGTCGACGCCTTCGCCGCCGAGTCCCAGGCCCGCGCCGCCAAGGCCCAGGCGGACGGCCTGTTCGACCGCTCGGTCGTCCCGGTGCGCGACCGCAACGGCCTGGTCGTACTGGAACGCGACGAGTTCATCCGCCCCGGCACCACCGTCGAGACCCTGGCCGGCCTCAAGCCCTCCTTCGCCGCCATCGGCGAGGCCGGCGGCTTCGACGCCGTCGCCCTCCAGAAGTACCACTGGGTCGAGGCCATCGACCACGTCCACCACGCGGGCAACTCCTCCGGCATCGTCGACGGCGCCGCGCTGGTGGCGATCGGCAACCGCGAGGTCGGCGAGCGGTACGGACTGCGCCCGCGCGCCCGGATCGTCTCCGCCGCCGTCTCCGGCTCCGAGCCGACCATCATGCTCACCGGCCCCGCCCCGGCCACCCGCAAGGCTCTCGCCAAGGCCGGGCTCACCGCGGCCGACATCGACCTGGTCGAGATCAACGAGGCGTTCGCCGCCGTCGCGCTCCGCTTCATCCGCGAACTCGGCTTCCGCCACGACCAGGTGAACGTCAACGGCGGCGCGATCGCGCTCGGCCACCCGCTCGGCGCCACCGGGGCGATGCTGCTCGGCACCGTGGTCGACGAGCTGGAACGGCGCGACCTGCGCTACGGCCTGATCACCCTCTGCGTGGGCGGCGGCATGGGCATCGCCACCATCGTCGAGCGCGTCTGACCCTCCCTCCCAGATCTGGAGCACCTGATGAGCGACACCACCACCATCCGCTGGGAGCAGGACCAGGACGGCGTGGTCACCCTCGTCCTCGACGACCCCGGCCAGTCCGTCAACACCATGAACGAGGCCTTCACCGCCGACTTCGAGACCGTCGTCGAGCGGCTGGCGGCGCTGGCCGCCACGGACGCGCTGCGCGGCGTGGTGATCACCTCCGCCAAGAAGACCTTCTTCGCCGGGGGAGACCTGCGGATGCTCTCCGCCGCCCGCCCCGAGGACGCCGAGGCCGTCTTCGAGAAGTCGATGCGGATCAAGCGCGCGCTGCGCACGCTGGAGACCCTCGGCAAGCCGGTCGTCGCCGCCGTCAACGGCAGCGCGCTCGGCGGCGGCCTGGAACTCGCCCTCGCCTGCCACCACCGGATCGCGCTCGACACCCCCGCCAGCCGGATCGGCCTGCCCGAGGTCACCCTCGGCCTGCTGCCGGGCGGCGGCGGAGTGGTCCGTACGGTGCGGCTGTTCGGCATCACCGACGCCCTGCTGAAGTTCCTGCTCCAGGGCCGCCAGTACCGTCCGGCGCAGGCGCTGGAGCACGGACTGGTGCACGAACTGGCCGGAACGCCCGAGGAGTTGGCCGTCCGGGCACGTGCCTGGATCGAGGCCAACCCGACCGCCGTCCAGCCCTGGGACGTCAAGGGGTACAAGATCCCCGGCGGCACCCCGGCCACCCCGGCCTTCGCGGCCAACCTGCCCGCCTTCCCGGCCAACCTGCGCAAGCAGCTGAACGGCGCGCCCTACCCGGCCCCGCGCAACGTGCTGGCCGCCGCCGTGGAGAGCGCCCAGGTGGACGTCGACACCGCGATGGTGATCGAAGCCCGCTACTTCACCGAGCTGGCCTGCGGACAGACCAGCAAGAACATGATCCAGGCGCTGTTCTTCGACATGCAGGCGGTCAACTCCGGCGCCGGACGCCCGAAGGACGTCGAGAAGCGGCTGGTCCGCAAGGTCGCGGTGCTCGGCGCCGGGATGATGGGCGCGGGCATCGCCTACACCTGCGCCAAGGCCGGCATCGAGGTCGTACTCAAGGACGTCAGCGTCGAGGCCGCCGAGCGCGGAAAGGCCTACTCCGAGGGGCTGCTGAACAAGGCCGTCGCGCGCGGGCGCTCCACCGAGGCCAAGCGCGACGAACTGCTCGCCCGGATCACCCCCACCGCCGACGCCGCGGACCTGGCCGGCTGCGACGCGGTGATCGAGGCGGTCTTCGAGAACACCGAGCTCAAGCACAAGGTGTTCCAGGAGATCGAAGGCGTGGTCGACCCCGACGCGCTGCTCTGCTCCAACACCTCCACCCTGCCGATCGGCCTGCTCGCGGAAGGCGTCGAGCGCCAGGGCGACTTCATCGGGCTGCACTTCTTCTCGCCGGTCGACAAGATGCGCCTGGTCGAGATCATCCGCGGCCCGCGCACCGGGAACGAGGCACTGGCCCGCGCCTTCGACCTGGTCCGGCAGATCGACCGGACCCCGATCGTGGTCAACGACTCGCGCGGCTTCTTCACCTCGCGGGTGATCGGCCAGTTCCTCAACGAGGGCGTGGCCATGGTCGGCGAGGGCGTCCACCCGTCCAGCATCGAGCAGGCGGCCGCCCAGGCCGGCTACCCCGCCAAGGTGCTCTCCCTGATGGACGAGCTCACCCTCACCCTGCCGCGCAAGATCCGGGACGAGTACCGGCGCTCGGTGGAGGCCTCCGGCGGCACCTGGACCCCGCACCCGGCGGACGCGGTGGTCGACCGGATGGTCGACGAGTTCGGCCGCCCGGGGCGCAGCGGCGGCGCGGGGTTCTACGAGTACGGCGAGGACGGCAAGCGCGGGCGGCTCTGGCCGGGGCTGCTGGAGCACTTCGGCGTCCCGTCCGGCGCCTCGGCCGGCGTCTCGGCAGGCGCCCTGTCCGGTGCCACGTCCGGTGCTCCCTCGGACGTTCCCTTCGAGGACCTCAAGGAGCGGATGCTGTTCAGCGAGGCGCTGGACTCGGTGCGCTGCCTGGAGGAGGGCGTGCTGACCTCGGTCGCCGACGCCAACGTGGGCTCGATCCTCGGCATCGGCTTCCCGGCCTGGACGGGCGGGGTGCTCCAGTACATCAACGGGTACCGGGGCGGCCCGGCCGGCTTCGTCGCCCGCGCCCGGGAACTCTCCGCCGCGTACGGCGAGCGGTTCGCGCCGCCGGCGCTGCTGGAGCGGGTGGCGGCCGAGGGGCGGACCTTCACGGACTGACGGGCGGGCCCGTCCGGGTGCCCGGTGGGGTCATCGGTGGGATTCCTGCCGGGGCTCCTGATCAGGTTCCTGATCGGGTTCCTGATCGGGTTCCGGTGAGGCCGTGCGGTGCACGGCCTCACCGGGCTCCCACTCCCTGCTACTGCTCCTGGCGCAGCTCCTCGCCCAGTTCCTCCCGCAGGTACCGCTGGAAGGCCGTGACCAGCGCCTGCGCCACCATCGGCTGGATGTGGTCCGTCAACGCCTTCATCCGGGCCAGCTCCGCCGGCGCGGGCTCGCTCTCCCGGTACGGCTTCCACACCGTCTCGCGGAACAGCCGCTGCAACTCCCGCGCCGTCGCCCGGCTGTGTTCCAGCACCACCGACCGGGCGGCCAGCAGCGTCTCCAGCGGGATCGGTACGTCCAGGATCCGCACGCCCAGCGGCAGCAGCCCCGGATCCACCCGGAACACCTCCGGATCCGCCGTCCGCTCCAGCGCGCCCATCGCGGTGAGGCGCTCGACCTGCTCCTCCGTCAGCCCCCGTCCGGCACGTCGCTCCAGCTGGGCCCTGGTGGCCTCCTCCGGGGTCTCCGGTGTCCAGGACGCCACCAGCGCCCGGTGGATCGCCAGGTCCAGCGGCGTGCTGTCCTCCGGCAACCGCGCCAGGTACCGCTCGATCGCGGCCAGGGTCAGCCCCTGCCGCTGCAATTCCTCGATCAGTCCCAGCCGGTCCAGGTGCTCCTCCCCGTACAGCCCCACCCGCCGAGGCCCCAGTTCCGGCGGTGGCAGCAGGCCCTTCGTCCCGTAGAACCGCACCGTCCGCACCGTCACCCCGGCCCGCGCCGCCAACTCGTCCACCGTCAGCCGCACCCCGGCCCCCACGCCGCCGAGCTCCCCCATCCGCCGCCTCCCGCGCTGGCACACTCCTGCTGTGACAGCAGCAGTGTGACAGTGCCGGGCGCACCGGTCCACCGATGGGGCGGGGCCGGGGCCGGCACACCGACGCCCCTGCCGTCGGCCCCGGGTCGGCTTCGGGCAGGGGCGTCGGGCAGGGGGGGTGAGGTCCGGGGAGTGGGGCCAGGCAGGGACAGGGTCAGGCAGGGGTGGGGTGGTGGCGGCGGGTGACTTCGGGGTGGGCCCGGGTGTAGCCCTTCCACTCGTTGAGGCCGAAGTCGGCGAAGAGCGGGTTGTCCGGGTCCTCGGTGGCGCCCGGGGCGTGGTGGGCGAGCGGGAAGTCCAGCGGCTCGATGTGGGCGTCGAGGCGGGGGTTGTAGAAGAACGGCACGGAGAAGCGCTCGCGGGCGCCGGGCGGGCTGACCACCCGGTGGCTGGTGGCCTTGAGGTAGCCGTCCGTGGCCACTTCCAGCAGCTCGCCGAGGTTGACGACGAAGGCGCCGTCGAGCGGCGGGATGTCCAGGAAGCTGCCGTCCGTGCGTTCGACCTGGAGGCCGCCGACGGTGTCCTGGAGCAGCAGGGTGATGAAGCCGTAGTCCTTGTGGGCGCCGACGCCCTGGCCGGCGCCGTTCGGGGCGGTGCCGGGGTAGCGGACCAGCTTGAGGCGCAGGTGGGGGTGGCCCGCGAAGGCCTCGTCGTAGAAGTCGGAGCGGGCACCGATCGCGGTGAGGAGTTCGTGCAACAGGCGGCGGGCGACCGCGCCGAGGTGGTCGATCCAGCCGAGCGCGGCGCCGCGCAGCTCGGGGAGCGCCTCGGGCCACTGGTTGGGCCCCTCCAGCCACCAGTACGGGGGCTCGCCGGTGCCGGGGACGTGCGGGGGCAGCTCGGCGCCGATGTCCAGCTGGTCGCGCCAGTCCTGGCTGCCGCCGGTGCGCTCGTCGCCGGTGCGGGTGTAGCCCCGGTAGTGGGGGGAGTGGAGGTTGCTCACGGCGAGGCGGTCCGCCTCGGGGAGCGCGAAGAAGGCGCGCATGGCCCGGGTGAGCGCGGCGGTCTCCTCCGGGGCGACGCCGTGACCGACGAGCTGGAAGAATCCGACGCCGGTGGCCGCGGCGCGGAGCTCGTCGTGCAGCCGGCGGCGGTCGTCCGGGCTGCCGTCGGCGAGTGACAGGTCGATCACGGGGAGGGCGTCCGCGGGGGTGGAACCGGAGCCGGTCTCGGATATGGGCGTGTGCTGCTGCGTCATGTGTGACATCCGCTGGGTCTCGTCCCGACCGGTCCCGGTGGTCGACCGTGGACGGCCGGAGCAGCCGCCTGGTGCGGCGGGTGCTCCGGGAGTCGGGAGGTGGTGGCGGCCGGGCAGGGGCCGCCGTTGAGGGTGGGTGGCGCGAGGTTCAGCCGGAGCGTCGACAGGACATGGTCGTCACGCGGAGCAGGTCCACGTGGCGGCGGCGAACAAGGATGAGCACCCCACCAGCCTAATTGACCGGTTCCGCGGTGGGCGAGCCCCGTGCGGCGGAGGGCCACTCTCCATGTGCCGGTGATCCGGGACGTGGTGATCCGGCACACGGTGGGGTGGTGGCGACGGTGGGCGTGATGGCGGCTCCTTCCACGGGCTGTCGGGGGCCGGGACGGGTCACGGGACGGCTCAGGAGTTGTTGAGGTAGGCCAGGACGGCCAGGACACGGCGGTTGTCGTCGTCGGAGGGCTGGAGGTCGAGCCGGACGAAGATCGACGCGGTGTGCTTGGCGATGGCCCGCTCGGTGATCACCAGCTGCTGGGCGATCGCCGCGTTGGACCGGCCCTCCGCCATCAGCGCCAGCACCTGCCGCTCGCGCGGGGAGAGGGTGGAGACCGGGCCGGCCGAGGAGTTGTGGGTGAGCAGCCGGGTGATCACCTCCGGATCCATCACGGTGCCGCCCTGGGCGACCCGCCGGACGGCGTCGATGAACTGGGTGCCGTCCATCACCCGGTCCTTGAGCAGGTAGCCGATCCCGCCGGTGCTGCCGGCCAGCAGCTCGCGTGCGTACAGCTGCTCCACGAACTGCGACAACACCAGGACGGGCAGGCCCGGGTGGGCCTGACGGGCCGCCAGGGCGGCGCGCAGCCCCTCGTCGGTGAAGCTCGGCGGCAGCCGGACGTCGACCACGGCGATGTCGGGCCGGTCCGCGGCCACCGCGGCGAGCAGCTGCTCACCGTCCTCCACCGCCGCGGTGACCTCCATGCCGTTGGCCTCAAGCAGCCTGGTCAGGCCGTCCCGGAGGAGGAAGAGGTCTTCGGCGATGACAACGCGCACGGGATCTCCAGGTTCACGATGGTCGGCCCGCCGGACGGGCTGCTGATCGCGAGCACCCCGTCGAAGGCGGCCAGTCGGCGTTCGGTTCCGCTGAGGCCGGTTCCCCGGGACGGGTCGGCGCCTCCGCGCCCGTCGTCGGTGACCGATATCCGCAGCAGCCCGTCACTGTGCCCTATCTCGATCCACACGTGCGAGGCCTCGGCGTGCTTCACCACGTTGGCCAGCAGCTCCGTCACCGCGAAGTAGGCGGCCGACTCCACCGGCGCGGACACCCGGCCGGGCAGGCTGCCCGTGAAACTGACCGGCAGCGGCAGGTCCAGTGCCGTCGCCTGCACCGCGTCGGCCAGTCCACGGTCGGCGAGCACCGGTGGATGGATGCCGCGGACCAGGTCCCGCAGTTCGCCGAGTGCCTTCACCGAGGACAGCCGGGCCTCGGCCAGCAGCGGTCCGACGGCGTTCGGGTCGTCCTTCAGCTGCTCGGCCACGGTCAGCAGCATGCCCAGTGCCACCAGCCGGGCCTGCGCCCCGTCGTGCAGGTCCCGCTCGATCCGGCGCAGCTCGGCCGCTCCGGCGTCGATGGTGTCCGCCCTGGTCCGCGCGAGGTGGTGGACCTGGCGGGCGAGCTCGGCCCGCCGGGACGGCCCGAGCAGGGCCCGGGCGGACCTCTCGTGGATCCGCAGGGCCGGCGGGGCGGCCCACAGGGCGGCCGCCGGGGCGAGGCACAGGCTGATCCCGTAGATGACGCCCAGCGCGACGAACGGCCCGTTCCGGCCGAAGACCTCGATGGTGACGGGAGCCAGCAGGACGGCCACCGCGGTGACCAGGACGGCGCCGCCGGCGAGCAGCGTCCACGCGAAGTCCCGCCAGGTCGCCGGGTCGGTGAGCCAGCCGCCGGCCCGCAGCCGCTGCCAGGGCCCGGCGCCGGGTGGCCGGCGGTAGGGCACCGGGATCGGCCGCCCGCTCCACTTCCCGACGATCCGCCTGGTCTCCACCGCGATCCAGCGGGTGCCGAACAGCCCGAGCAGCAGCAGCGAGGGTGCCAGCCCGACCGAGACGGACCGGCCGCCGGGCGCGGCACCGTCGTAGATGTGCGTCGCCATCAGCGCTATCGCGCCCGGGGCGAACAGCGCGGCGCCGATCGCCCGGCCGCCGCCCCCGGTGGCCCAGCACAGCGCCCAGAGGACGACCGGCGCCATCGGCACCGCCAGGATCAGCGGCCCGCCCGGGTGGAAGTCGGGGCGGGGATCGTCCGGGCCGAGCAGCGCGGCGGCCAGCAGGACCGGTGCGGCCAGCAGTGCGAGGAAGCCCGTCACCACCAGCATCACCGCGTACCAGGCGCGCACCCCGTCCACGCAGGCCCGGCCGACCCGCAGGGTCAGCCCGCTCAGCGCTCCCGCGTCCATGACGTGCCTCCTGTCCCTTCCGGAGCCCCCGTCCGGAGGCTTCGAAGCCGTGGCCCGGAGCCTCCGTGGGCCCCGGTTCCGATCTTTCGATGGGTCAGTCTGCCCGCCCGGGCCGCCCGGCGCTCTAGGCCTGAACACCCAGTTCGGGGTGTATCTGGATACACCTGGCAGAGGCCGTCCAGACGGCTGTCGGCACCCGCCGCCGATTCGTAGCGTGATGTTCCGTCAGCCGGTCCGGGGTGCCCCCGCACCGGACCTCGAACCATGGAGGGCCCGTGAACGCGCCGATCATCCGGATCCGCGGCGTCAGCAAGACGTACGACCGGTCCGACGCCGCCCGCCCCGCCCTGGCCGGGCTCGACCTGGAGGTCCGGGCCGGCGAGGCGCTGGCCGTGCTCGGCCGCTCGGGCAGCGGCAAGTCCACCCTGCTGAACCTGATCGCCGGCCTCGACCGCCCGAGCGAGGGCGAGGTGGAGGTGGACGGCGTGGCCGTGCACCGGCTCGGCGAGGCCGCGCTGGCCGAGTACCGGCGGCGGCGGATCGGCATGGTGTTCCAGTTCTTCAACCTGCTGGACGACCTGAACGCGGAGGACAACGTGCTGCTCCCCGCCCAGCTGGCCGGGATGCGGCGGGAGCAGGCCCGCGCCCGGGCGGGGGAGCTGCTGGAGCGGCTGGGGGTGGCGCGGCACGCCAAGGCCTTCCCCGGCCGGCTCTCCGGCGGCGAGCGCCAACGGGTCGCGGTGGCACGGGCGTTGATGAACCGACCGCCGCTGCTGCTGGCCGACGAGCCCACCGGGGCACTGGACACCGCCTCGGCCGCCGACGTCCGGGACCTGCTGCGCGGGCTGAACGCGGAGGGCCAGACGATCCTGCTGGTCACCCATGACACGGCGCTCGCCGAGGCCTGCGCCGACCGGACGATCGAACTGCTCGACGGCCGGCTGGTCCGGGACACCGCGGCCGTGCCGGCGCCGGGCGGTGGCCGGTGAGCGCGCTCGGCAAGGTGGTGCGCGCCGGGGTCGGCCGCCGGCGGGTGCAGACCCTGGTCATGGTGCTCACCACGATGATGTCCGTGACGGCGTGCATCCTCGCGCTCGGGCTGCTGGTCGCCGCCCGGGGCCCCTACCAGCGGTCCTTCGCCGCCCAGCACGGCGCCCACCTCAACGTGCTGTACGACCAGGCCGAGGCGGGCCCCGCCCAGCTCGCCTCGACGGCCCACGCGCCCGGTGTGACGGCCTCGGCCGGCCCCTACCAGGCGGTCCCCGTCCAGCCGCGGGCCGGCGACGGCACCCGGCTCCCGCCGGCCGGGAGCCCGCTGCCGCCGGTGACGCTGGTCGGCCGCGCCCAGAGCGGCCCGCTGGACGACCTGCGGATCACCGAAGGCCGCTGGATCGCGGGCCCGGGAGAGGTGGTGTTCCTGGACGGGCACTCCCCGCTGGCGGTCGGCGACAGCATGGCGTTCCCGGACCTGCCGGGACACCCGACGCTCAAGGTCGTCGGCCTGGCGGCCTCGGTCTCCTGGAGCGCGGACGGCTGGGTCGCCCCGGAGCAGGTGGCCGGGCTGACGCCGCCCGGCACCACGCCGGCCGCCCAGTACCTCTACCGCTTCGCCCACGCCGACGGCGACGCCGAGGTGGAGGCCGACCGCGCCGCGCTGGCCGCCGCGGTCCCGGGCGGAGCGCTCGTCAAGGCCACCTCCTACCGGCCCGCCCAGGAGGAGGCGAACCGGACGGCCTCGACCTTCGTCCCCTTCGTCACGGCCTTCGGGGTGCTCGGACTGGCCATGTCGGTGCTGATCATCGGCGTGGTGGTCAGCGGCGCCGTCAGCGCCGCCACCCGTCGGATCGGCATCCTCAAGTCCCTGGGCTTCACCCCGGCCCAGGTGGCACGCGCCTATGTCGCCCAGGCGCTGATCCCCGCCGGGGTCGGCACGGGGCTCGGGGTGCTCCTCGGCAACCTGCTGTCCGTGCCGGTCCTCGGGCTGGCCCACAAGGCGCTGCGCGGCGGGCTGCTCGGGATACCGCTCTGGGTGGACGCCGTGGTCGCGGTGGCGGCCCTGGGAGCGGTGGCGGGCACCGCGCTGGTGCCGGCGCTGCGGGCCGGGCGGCTGCGGACGGTGGAGGCGCTCGCGGTCGGCCGGACGGCGCCCGGCGCCAAACGGGCGGCCGCCCGCGGCGGGGCCGACGGGGCAGGGGTCACCGGCCTGCTGTCCCGGGCGCAGGACGTGATCGGGCGGCTGCCGCTGCCCCGGGCCCTCAGCCTCGGGTTGGCCTCCCCGCTCAACCGGCCGGGCCGCTCGGCGACCACCGGTGCCGCCGTGGTGCTCGGCACGGTCGGGGCCACCCTCTGCGTCGGTCTGACGCTCTCGCTGAGCTCCCTCCAGGACGGGCTGGCAGCCGACCGGGCGGGCAAGGTGGTGGTCCAGCTCCCGATCGAGGGCGCCACCCAGCCCGTCGACCACGTGGACGAGGCGGTCGTGGCCAAGGCGATCGACTCCCGCCCGGGCACCCGGGCCTGGTACAGCACCGTCCCGACCCCGGTCGCCCTCGCGGGCAACACCGGACGCTCCGAGGTGGTGGCGCTGGGCGGCGACGCTTCGTGGAGCGGGTTCCAGCTGGTCTCCGGCCGCTGGTTCCACGGCCCCGGCGAGGTCGTGGTGGCCGCCGCCTACCTGCGGGCCAACCAGGCGAAGGTCGGTGACACCGTCACCCTCACCGACCACGGGCGCAGTACCCCGGCGAAGATCACCGGAGAGGTGCTGACCACCAAGGACCTGGTGTTCACGGACCGGTCCACGCTGGAGCCGCTCGGCGGTGCGATCCACCCCGAGGCGCTCTCCTTCCACATCGACCTCACCCCCGGCACCGACGCGCAGGCCTACGCCGACGGGCTGGACGAGGCCGTGAAGCCGCTGGGCCTGGGAGCCGAACCCGGTGAGGAGCACATCAACATCGTGGTGCTGGCGATGAACACCCTGGCGGGCGTGCTCACGCTGCTGCTCTCGGTGGTGGCAGGGCTCGGGGTGCTCAACACCGTGCTGCTGGACACCCGGGAACGGGTGCACGACCTCGGGGTCTTCAAGGCACTCGGGATGTCGCCCCGGCAAACCGTCGGCATGGTGCTCACCTCGGTCTGCGGCAGCGGGCTGCTGGCCGGGCTGATCGGGGTCCCGATAGGCATCCTGGTGCACCACCAGGTGATGCCGGCGATGGCCCGGGCCGCCGGGATCGGAGTGCCGGACGCCGACCTCACCGTGTTCGCCCCGTCGGTGGCGGGGCCGCTGATACTCGGCGGCCTGGTGCTGGGCCTGCTTGGCGCCGTTCTCCCGGCCACCTGGGCGGCCCGCACCAGGACGGTCACGGCGCTGCGGACGGAGTGACGGCGGGGAGGTCGAGCCAGGAGAGGAGCACGGCCGACGCCCGAGGCCCTGCCCGGGAGCCTCCCGTAAGACTCCCAGGCAGGACCAGTCCAGAGCGGCTCGGCCCTGGCCTGGTCAGGTCACCCTGGCCTGGCCGGGCCCGGCCCAGCTCGGCCCAGGCCGTCGGCCGGGGGTGACTCAGGACAGCCGCGCCGCCGCGTACGCCTCCATGGCGGCACGCTGGAATGCGGCCAGGCCCGGGGCGATGGCCTCGTACGCGGCGCTCCACTGCTCGTTCTCGGTGCAGGAGCGGGCGATCGCCAGGTACTCCTCGGTCGGGACCGGCCGGATGGTGCCGAGCAGGCGGTACTCCTCGTCGATCGTGCTCTGCACGGGCTCGGCGCCGGCCGGGTGGCCGGCCGCCATCAGCTCCGCCAGGCGGATCATGCGGGTGGTCCGCTCGCGCTGTCCGGCCTCGATCTCGGCCGGGGTCATCGCGGCGGTCGCCTGCCGGGCGGCCTCGGCGTGCTCGGGGAAGTCACGCAGGCTCGCGTCGACGTCCTTGGGCTGGATTCCCTCGAACAGGTTCTCGGGGCGGTTGATGGTCATGGGCGTGCCGTCCTTCCGGGAGCGTTCCAGGTCGGCGATCGTGCGGGACACGGTGGCGGCCAGGGAATCGAGCCGGTCGCGCTCGGCGACCAGCCGTCGGCGGTGGCCCCGCAGGGCCTCCAGCTCGTCCACCTGATCGCCCAGGATCCGGGCGATCTCGGTCAACCCCACACCCAGGGCGCGCAGTACCAGGATCTGCTGCAGTTGGAGCAACTGCCGCTCCTCGTAGTAGCGGTGGCCGTTGGAGCCGACCCAGGCCGGGGGCAGCAGCCCGATCTCGTCGTAGTGCCGCAGGGTCCGGGCGGTCACACCCGACATCCGGGCGACCTCCGCGATAGGCCAGGCCATGCGCTGTCTCCCTCGTTTCCCGCATCCTGACGTCCTGACGTCCTGACGTCCCCACGTTCGCTTGGACCGGGGCCGGTTCTCCGGCCCTGGTCACGACGGTAGAAGCTGCCGCTGCGGCAGCTTCAAGCCCGAGGCCCGCCGCGGACGTCGTCCGCTCCGTTCACCCCACCTCACCCCGTCCCGTTCTTCCCCGCCCGCCTCGCTCGTCCGCGCCCGACACCTCGCCGAACCAGTCCAGGGACTGCCCGTGCGGCCCGGTGAAGGCCACCGGCCGCTCGTCCAGGGCGAGTGGGCCGGGTGCGATGGAGTTCGCACGGCTACGGCAGCGTGACCACGTCGACGTTCCACCGCTCCGGCAGGTCCGCGTCGCAGAAGGCACAGACGTAGTGCTCCTCGCGCACGAGGTTGCGGCCGTCGCACCGTGGGCAGCGGCGGAAGACCGCCGCGTACGTGAAGTCGCCGGGATGCGGCAGCCCGAGGCGGGCGAGGGCGGTCGCGACGGCGGGCCAGGAGGTGGTGTCGGGGCAGTAGCCGGTGGAGTGGTTGCTGACCGTCTCGACCTCCCACCCGTCCCTCGCGCGCCGGAATCCGATCTCCCCGGCGCTCAGCACCAACTCCCCGCCCGCGCAGGCCACATGCTCGCTGCGGCGCGCAGCGAGCCGCAGCCTGCCGCCGAGGTCGACCACGAAGGTGAACGGTTCCGCGAGCTCCGCCGCCGTCCGGGCCTCCGCCCAGTCGGCGAACTCGTCAGCGGTGCGCACCGGTTGACCGCCTGGCTCGTCAACCCCAAGCCGCAGCTCCGGAGGCCCCACGTACCGGTACGCCCGCCCGAAGCCGTCCGTCACCTCTGCCGCGATTCCCCGCTCGGCCAGCCGCGCCCGCAAGTACGCCATCTCGACAGCGGTTCCGCTCAGGCCGGAGCCCTTCAGCTCGTCGAGGAGTTCCCGTACCTTCCGGAGTCCCGTCCCCGAGTCCTCGCGGAGGATCCGAAGCGCGGACACCGGATCGTCGAGCGGCCCGGCGAGCCGGAGACGGGCCGGTCCGTGGATGGTCAGCAGCGCCTCGCGGACGTCTTGCGGAGCCGCCTCCTGACCCCAGTCATCGCAGAAGGAGGCGTCGCACTGCGAGCAGATGAGCTCGGCGTCCCACCACAGCTCCCGCCCGTGCTTCAGGAACTGTCCGACGCTCCGGACGGCGGCGCCCCCGCAGACCGCGCACCGGACGGCCACCCTCGCCTCCTGCTCCCACCCCGTCATGCCCGACACCCTACGGCCGTCCTCCCCGCCGCCCCTGCCGCCCCCGCCGCCCGCCACCCCTGACCCGTAGGGTTCGGGGATGAAGCGCTACCTGCTGACCGGCACCCCGGGGGCCGGCAAGACGGCGATCCTGCGCAGGCTGGAGCACGAGGGCTACTCGGTGGTCGAGGAGGCCGCCACGGACGTCATCGCGCTGCGGCAGGCCCAGGGCGAGCCCGAGCCGTGGGCGGACCCGTCGTTCGTCGACGCGGTGGTCGCCCTGCAGCGGCGACGGCAGGAGTGGGCCGTCGGCCCGCCGGGGGAGGTGCGGTTCTTTGACCGATCGCCGGTGTGCACGTACGCCCTGGCGGTGTACCTCGGCCATCCGGTGACTCCGGCCCTCGCCCGGGAACTCGACCGGGTCCGGGCGGAGTCGGTCTACGAGCGCCGGGTGTTCTTCGTGGAGAGCCTGGGCTTCGTCACCCCGACCGAGGCACGGCGCATCTCGTACGAGGAGTCACTGCGGTTCGAACTGATCCACCGGGAGGCCTACGCCCGGTTCGGGTACGAGTGCGTTCCGATCGCCCCGGGCCCCCTCGCCGACCGGGCCGCGGCCGTCGTGCGACACCTCGGCACAGCAGCCCAGTAACGCAGCCGTCCCATGACGCGTCGGCCGCACCATCCCGGGCGCAGCGACCGCACCCGCTGCGCCGCCCGTCCGGTCGGCCGGAAGGCCGAGGTTTGCGGTTCGGGCGAGGGCTCAGGCGGGTCCGCCGGCTTCCAGCGCCGCCCGTTCCACGCGGTCGTGGTGGGCCCGCCACCAGTCGGCGTCGCCGGGGGCGGTGTTGGCGCCGTCGGAGCGCTGGCCGGTGGAGCCGTCCACGAGTTCGCGGACGAGGTCGGCGTGGCCGACGTGGCGGTGGGTCTCGGCGATCATGTGGACGAGGACCCGGTGCAGGGTCTGCTCGTGGCGGGCGCCGAACGGCACCTTGCCGACGGCGTCCAGCGGCAGGGCCTCGATGGTGGCGTCGGAGTGCGCCCAGACCCGTCGGTAGCGTCCGACGATCTCCTCGGTGCTCTCGTCCGCCCGTGCCCACATGTCGCCGTTCGGCTCGGTCTGGCCGGTGATCCACACCGGGGCCGGCTCGGGGAAGGGGCGGCCGAAGGT
Source organism: Kitasatospora sp. NPDC056651 (assembly GCF_042792155.1). NCBI lineage: Bacteria > Bacillati > Actinomycetota > Actinomycetes > Kitasatosporales > Streptomycetaceae > Kitasatospora > Kitasatospora sp. NPDC056651. Next base: position 22,583 of record NZ_JBHTWX010000018.1, read on the forward strand.
GTCGCCGAAGTACAGTGCCTCGGCGCCGGTGACGTGCTTGACCAGACCCAGCAGGTTGGTTCCGGTGGGCGTGAGCGGGCGGCGCAGGTCGTACTCGGAGAGGCCTTCGAGCTTCCAGAGCAGAGCGTCGCGAGCATCCTGGATGTAGATCCGCAGATCGTTCTTGTCATCTGTTGCTGTCATGGGATCAGTCTGTTGATCACGGGACGTCTGTCGATCGATTTCCGATCCGATCAATTCGTGACGAGGCGTCAAGACTTTTCCGTTGGCAATCGGGAGCGTTCACGTGTGAGCGGAACCTCGGCCGAACGAATGGGGAGTGGTCATGACCGGCGGCACCTGGTCCTGGGACGAGACGCTGTTCGCCGGAACGGCCGCCCACTACACGCGCGGCAGACCCCCGTACGCCCCCGGGCGGGCGCGGACGCTGGCCCAGGCGCTGGGGCTCGACGGGCGGGGGCGACTGCTCGACGTGGGGTGCGGGCCGGGGACGCTGGCGCTGGGGCTGGCGCACCTGTTCTCCGAGGTCGTCGGGGTGGATCCGGACGCGGGGATGATCGCCGAGGCGCGCCGGGCGGGCACGGGCGAGCCCAAGGCCACCTGGGTGCGGGCCCGGGCCGAGGAACTGCCGCCGGGCCTCGGCACCTTCACGCTGGCGACCTTCGGCCAGTCCTTCCACTGGATGGACCGCGACCTGGTGGCGGCGACCGTACGGGGGCCTGCTGCGGCCCGGCGGCGCCCTGGCGCACATCTCGGACCTGAAGGGCGAACCGCGGCCCACCGAGGGGCTGCCCCACCCGCCGGTGCCGCAGGCCGAGATCGGTGAGCTGGTCCGGCGCTACCTCGGCCCGGTGCGCCGTGCCGGTCAGGGGCTGCTGCCGCACGGTACGCCGAACGACGAGGCCGCCGTCCTCGCCCGACCGGGCCGCACCGGGCCGCACCGGCTCGGTCCGGTCGGTCAGCGGACGACGTCGAAGACCTGCTTCTGGAGGCCGTTCCCGTACGTCTCGTGCTCGACCAGCTTCAGCTTCTGGGTGTCCTTGTCCGTCGTGCTGAACAGGCGCTTGCCGGCGCCCAGCAGCAGCGGGAAGACGAGCAGGTGGTAGCGGTCGATCAGGCCGGCGTCCGAGAGGGCGCGGTTCAGGGCGGCACTGCCGTGGACGATGATCGGGCCGCCCTCGGTCTCCTTCAACGCGGCGACCTCGTCGAGCGAGCGCAGGATCGTGGTCTCGCCCCAGTTCGACACCAGGTCGTCCTCGGTGAGGGTGGTCGAGACGACGTACTTCGGCAGCGTCTTGTAGCGGGCGAACTCGGGCATGTCCGGCCAGACCGGGCTGAACGCCTGGTAGCTGACCCGGCCCAGCAGCATCGCCGTGGCTTCCTCCTGCTCCCGCCCCTTGATCTCGAACGCCTCGGGGAGGAAGTCGATGTCCTTGAAGGTCCAACCGGAGTTGCGGTAGCCGGGTTCGCCGCCGGGGCCCTCGACGACGCCGTCGAGCGAGATGAAGGCGGTGCTGATCAGGGTGCGCATGGGTGGTTCCTCGGTTCTCGTGCGGGTCTGTGACGCTCTGAAGGGTCCGAAGGATCTGGAAGGTCTGCCGGGTGCCGGGTGCCGGGTGCCGGGGGCCTGGGGGCCTGGGGGCCTGGTCGGTCAGCCGAGGACTCCGGCCAGCCACCCCTGCCAGGCGGCCTCCGCCCCTTCCGGAGCCGGGCCGCCGAAGAGGTGGTGGAACATCAGCACCAGGCCGGAGCCGTGGTGGAAGGTGTAGAGCCCGTCGGCGGTGCGGACCCCGAAGCGCTCGTCGTCCGCCCGGACCACCTCGCCGTCGAGCGGCGGCAGTCCCGCCGGTCCGCCGTGCACCCGCGCGCCCACGGCGACCGGCAGCGGCAGCGACAGGGCGTGGGCGAGGACGGCCCGGACCTCCGGTTCGGACCGGCCGGCGGACGGTGCGGCGGCGAAGACGGGGACGGCGGTGCGCCCGGGGAAGTGGGCGAGGTACTCGCGGAGCGTGTGGAGGTGGAAGGGCCAGCCGCGACGCAGCGCGTCGTACTCGTCCTGCCAGTCATCGCCGAGCAGGCCGCTGTGGACGATCCGGAGCACGGTGGCGGCGCCGTCCCGGCCCTCGATCAGGTACTCGAAGGCCATGAACCGACCGTCCTCGCCGGTGGCGGTACGGGTGGCCAGCCGCTTGCCGGGTTCGTAGGCGGTGACGACCGCCTCCGTGCGGTGGCCTCCGGTGTCCATGGTGGCGGTGCCGCCCTCGCGCGGGTCCAGCTCGTTGCGGCCCATGAACCAGGAGTCGATTCCCGGCCCGGTGGCGATCGCCTCCCAGACCTGTTCCGGGCTCGCCGGCAGGGAGGTCTCCAGCTCGATCTCGAACGGGTGGGTCATCGCGGGTCCTCCTGGTCCGGTGCGGCCCCGGCCTCTCTCGTTCCGGCTCTGGCCCCGGCCTCTCTTGTTCCGGCTCCGGCTCCGGCTTCTGCCTCGGTTTCCGCTCCGGCCTCTTCCGTCCCCGGTCCGGCCTGCGCGGCGGGGATCTGGTGGAGCCCGACGACCACCCGGTGGCTGCGGCCCCCGGGGGCGGATTCGTCGTGGTAGCGGCTGACGAGGGTGGCCACCGACTGGGCCAACTCCTCGGCGAAGGCGGCCCGGTCGGCCGCGGAGGCGAACCGCACCTGCGCGTCGATGCCGAAGGTGGCGATCCGCCGCCGGGCCCGGGAGGCGCCGGTCAGCAGGGCCCCGACCTCCTGCACCAGCCGGGAGCCGAGTGCCAGCAGCCAGCGGGCGGAGAGCTGGTCGGGGGAGCGGGCGGGGTCCGGGCTCACGGCGGCCAGGACGCTGGGGGAGATCACGTACGAGGCGGCGGTGGAGCGGTAGACGCGTTCGGTGACGTTGCCCTTGCGGCGTTCCTCCGCGAGTTCGACGAGGCCGTGCCGCTCCAGTTCCTTCAGGTGGTAGTTGATCTTCTGCCGGGGCAGTCCCAGCCGGGCGGCCAGCATGGCGGCCGAGGCGGGCTCGGTCAGGGCGGCGAGGAGGCGGGACCGCATCGGGTCCAGCGAGGCCTCGGCCGCGGCGGGTTCTTCGATCACGGCGACTTCCAGCACCGTTCCAGCCTGCAACCGACAAAAAAATTTGTCAAGGAAAAAACGCTTGTCGGTAGCCCGCCCGGACGAGCCCCGTCGCCCATCCGGACGAGCGCCATCGCCCGTCCGGCGGTGTCGCCGTGGAAGGCGCGGTCCCGCTCCGCGGTCGGGTCCTCGCGCGAACCGGCCTTCGGGGCGGTGGTGTGCACGGAGAGCGGCGAGTGGGGTGGCTGAGTCGGACTTGAATCTTTACGAACGAATGTTCGATCCTGGGGTTGTGTCCGTTTTCGAACCTGTTTTCGAATCCGCCGCCGAGCAGCCCGCACGTCCCGTGCTCCGCCCGGTGGCGTCCCCGGCTGCCGCGCCGGGGGAACGGGGGGAGCGAGGGGGGCGGGCGGCGGAGCCCCGGGGCCTGCTGCCGGTGCCGCCCGCACTGTGGGAGGTGCTGCCCGAGGAGGGGCTGCGCCGAGGGACGGCCGTGTCGGTGGCGGGTGGGGACGCCGGGCTGCTGCTGGCGCTCGCCGCCGGAGTGAAGGAGACCGAGGGCGGCTGGGCCGCGGCGGTCGGACTGCCGGACCTGGGACTGGCCGCGGCCGAGGGGTACGGGCTGGACCTGCGGCGGCTGCTGGTCGCGGACGACCCGGGACCGCACTGGGCCGAGGTGGTGTCGGTGCTGGCCGGCGCGGTCGAGCTGATCATGCTGCGCCCGTCCGGGCCGGTGCCGCCGAAGCTGGCGGCCCGACTGGCGGCGGTGCTGCGACGCAGCGGCTGCGTCCTGCTGGTCGCCGGTCCGTGGCCGGGTGCGGCGCTGCGGCTGGGGGTGCGCTCCGGGCGCTGGTTCGGGCTGGGCGACGGCCACGGGCAGCTCGTCGGACGGCAGGTGGAGGTGGTGGCCGAGGGACGCGGCTCGGCGGTGCGCGGCCGGACGGCCCGGCTCTGGCTGCCGGACGAGAACGGCGCGGTGCGTCCGCTCCAGGAGCAGCCGTTCGAGGAGCTGCCGCTCCGGGAACAGCCGCAGCCGGAAGTGGAACCGGCGGCGCGGACGGCACCCCGAGTACCCCGAATACCCCGAGTGGCGGCGGTGGTCTGAGATGGCGGACGACAGAACCCCCCGGGTGCTGGTGGTCTGGTGCCCGGACTGGCCGGTGGTGGCCGTCACCGGTGACGACCCGGTGGCGGTGACCGAGGGCGGGCGGATCCTCGCCTGCTCGGCGGGTGCCCGGGCGGCCGGGGTGCGGCAGGGGCAGCGGCTCAAGCTGGCCCAGCGGCTCTGCCCGGAGCTGGAGCTGCGTGACCGCGACCCGGAGGCGGAGACCCGCCGCTTCGAGCCGGTGGTCGCGGCGGTGGAGGCGTTCACGCCCCGGGTGGAGGTGATCCGCCCGGGCCTGTGCGCGATCCCGGTGAAGGGCCCGGGCCGCTACTTCGGCGGTGAGGAGGCGCTGGCCGGCAAGGTCGGCCGGGCGGTGACGGACGCCCTCGGGCAGCCGCTCGTCCCGGACGCCGTCCCGGGCGCGGTGGCCGTCGAGGGCTCGGACACAACCCGGAACCCGTACACAACCCGGAACCCGTACACGCCCCGGAACCCGTACGCAGCCGCAGCCGCAGCCGGGGCCCCAGCCCCACCCCCAACCGCCGTCGAGGAGCAGCGGGCAGCCGCCCCACAGGCCCAGGTGGGCGTCGCCGACGGCCTGTTCGCCGCCGTGCTCGCCGCGCGGGCCGGGGTGCTGGTCCCGGCCGGCCGGACGGCGGAGTTCCTCGCCCCGTACCCGGTGAGCGCGCTGGGCGACGAGGCGTTGGCCGAACTGCTCGGGCGGCTCGGCCTGCCCACCGTCGGGGCCTTCGCCGCGCTGCCGGCCGAGTCGGTCGCGGACCGCTTCGGCCCGTTCGGGACGGTCGCGCACCGGCTGGCCCGCGGCCTGCAGCCGCGCCCGCTGGTGCCGCGCGACGAGGAGCCGGACCTCGCCGTCGAACAGCGCTTCGACCCGCCGGAGGCGCTGGCCGAACCGCTGGTGTTCGTCGCCCGCACGCTGGCCGAGCGGCTGCACCAGCGGCTGGCCGGGGCCGGGCTGACCTGCCGCCGGGTGGCCGTCGAAGTGGCCTGCGCGGACGGCCGGACGGCCTCCCGGCTGTGGCGGCACGAGGGCCGGCTGTCCGCGACGGCGCTGGCCGAGCGGGTCCGCTGGCAGCTCCAGGCCTGGCAGGGCGCGGGCACCTTCGCGGACCGTGACCGGGCGGGTGACCAGGAGGGTGACCGGGAGGGTGACCGGGAGGGTGACCGGGCAGGTGACCAGACGGGCTTCACCCTGCTCCGGCTCGCCCCCGACGGCCTCTCCCCGGACCAGGGCCGCCAGCTCGCGCTGTGGGGCCAGGCCGTCGCGGACGACCGGGTGGAGCGCGCGGTCGCCCGGGTGCAGGCGGTGCTCGGGCACGCCGGGCTGCGCCGGATCGAACCGGCCGGCGGACGCGGTCCGGGCGAGCAGGTGGTCAAGGTGCCGTGGGGTGAGCCGTACGAGGCGGCGGTGCGGGCCGACGCGCCCTGGCCCGGGCGGCTGCCCGAGGTGTGGCCCGCCGTGGTGCTGCGGGAACCGGCGCCGGTGCGGGTGCTGGACGGGACCGGGCAGCCGGTGACGGTGGACGGCCGGGCGGGGGTGTCGGCCCGGCCGGCCCTGGTGGTGGTCCGGGGGCGGGAGGAGCGGGTGGACGGCTGGACCGGGCCCTGGCCGGCGGTCGAGTACTGGTGGGACCAGTCCTCGGCCCGCCGCCGGGCGCGGTTCCAGGTCGTGGTGGGTGGCGGCCGGGCGCTGCTGCTCACCGTGGAGGGGGGTGCCTGGTACCTGGAGGCCGGCTACGACTAGCGGTCCCGCAACCCGGAACGCGGAGCCCGGAACACAGAGCCCGGAAACGGAACGCGGAACCCAGGGGGGCAGGACGAGCACGAGAACGACGAAGGCATCCCCCGATGGGCTTCACCAGCCACCCCACCCTCCCCTGGAGCGAACTGCACCGCCGGCTGACCGGCGCGGCGCCGGACCGTACGGTCGTCCCGCTGCGCCACCCCGCTCCGGAGCGGGAACAGCCCCCGGTCCCGAAGGACTCTCCGAAGGGCTCCCCGAAGAACTCCCCGGAGGCCCCCGCCGAACCCCGGGTCGAACCCCGGGCCGAACCCCGAGCCGAACCCCGAGCCGAACCCTGGGCCGAACTGCACGTCCACTCCGCCTTCAGCTTCCTGGACGGCGCCAGCGCCCCGGAGGACCTGGTCGCCGAGGCGCTCCGGCTGGGCGTGGAGACCCTTGCGATCACCGACCACGACGGCCTGTACGGCGCCGTCCGGCTCGCCGAGGCGGCCCGAGGGACGGGCCTGGCCACCGCGTTCGGCTCCGAACTGACGATCAGTCATGGCGACTCGAAAGAACACCTGTTGGTCCTCGCCCGCGACCCGGCCGGCTACCGCCGACTGTCCGCCGCGATCGCCGCCGCCCAGTTGGCCGGCGGCGCCAAGGGCAACCCGGTGTACGACCTCGCGGCGCTCGCCGGGGCGCACCAGGGCCACTGGGCGGTGCTCACCGGCTGCCGGCTCGGCCGGGTCCCGGCGGCCCTGCCCGACGGTGCCGAAGCGGAGCGCCGACTCCACACCCTCACCGAGGCGTTCGGCCGCGAGAACGTGTACGTCGAGCTGATCGACCAGTGGCTGCCCGGCGACGACCGGCGCAACGACGCCCTCGCCGCTCTCGCGGCGACGGCGCGGCTCCCCGTCGTCGCCTCCACCAACGCCCACCACGCCGGCCCGGCCCAGGGCCGCCTCGCCCAGAGCCTCGCCGCCCTGCGCGAGCGCCGCACCCTCCAGGAGGCGGTCGGCTGGACCCGGGCGGCCGGCACCGCGCACCTGCGCTCGGGACGCGAGATGGCCGCCCGGCTGGCCCGCTTCCCCGGGGTGCGGCGGGCCACCGCCGACCTCGGCCGGGCCTGCGCCTTCGACTTCGCCAGGCTGGACCCGGAACTGCCCGGCTTCCCCGTCCCCGAGGGCGAGACCGAGATCAGCCACCTGCGCGCCCTGGTCGCGGCGGGCGGCCCGGCCCGCTTCGGTCCGGGCAACGCGGCCGCCCGCCGCCAGCTCGCCAGGGAGCTGGACGTGATCGAGGACCTCGACCTGGCCGGCTACTTCCTGATCGTGCACGACATCGTGGACTTCTGCCGGAGCCGGGAGATCTGGTGCCAGGGCCGCGGCTCGGCCGCCAACTCGGCGGTCTGCTACGCCCTCGGGATCACCGCCGTCGACCCGGTCCACTACCGGCTGCTGTTCGAACGCTTCCTCTCCACCGCCCGGGACGGGCCGCCCGACATCGACCTGGACATCGAGAACCGCCGCCGCGAGGAGGTCATCCAGTACGTCTACGGCCGGTACGGGCGAGAGCACGCCGCCCAGGTCGCCAACGTGATCACCTACCGGCCCCGGCTGGCGATCCGTGACGCCGCCCGGGTGCTCGGCTACCCGCAGGGGCAGGTGGACGCGTTCAGCCGGCAGACCGACTTCCGCTCCGCGCCCGGCGCGGACGCCGTCATCCCCGCCGACGTGCTCCAGCTCGCCGGTCAGCTCCACGGCCTGCCCCGCCACCTGGGCATCCACTCGGGCGGCATGGTGCTCACCCGGGAGCCGATCGGCGAGATCTGTCCCACCGAGTGGGCCCGGATGCCGGGGCGCTCGGTGCTCCAGTGGGACAAGGAGTCCACCGCGGGCGCCGGGCTGGTGAAGATCGACCTGCTCGGCCTCGGCATGCTGGCCGCCCTGCACGACGCCTGCGACCTGGTCGCGGAGCACCACGGCCTGCGCTACGACCTGGCCACCATCCCGGACGACGACGCGGGCGTGTACGGGATGCTGCGCCGGGCCGACACCGTCGGCGTGTTCCAGGTCGAGTCCCGGGCCCAGATGGCGACCCTGCCCCGGCTCAAGCCGGACCACTTCTACGACCTGGTGGTCGAGGTCGCGCTGATCCGCCCCGGTCCGATCCAGGGCGGCTCCGTCCACCCGTACCTGCGCCGCCGTGCCGGGGCGGAGCCGCCGGGCTGCCCGCACCCGCTGATGGAGAACGCGCTCGGCAAGACCCTGGGGGTGCCGCTGTTCCAGGAGCAGATGATGCAACTCGCCATCGACTGCGCCGGGTTCACCCCCGCCGAGGCCGACCGGCTGCGCCAGGCGATGGGTGCCAAGCGCTCGCACGAGCGGGTCGCCCGGCTGCGCGAGCGGCTGCTCACCGGGATGGCCGAGCGCGGCATCCCGTCCGAGGTGGCCGAGGACGTCTACGGCAAGATCGAGGCCTTCTCCAACTACGGCTTCCCGGAGAGCCACGCGATCAGCTTCGCCTACCTGGTGTACGCCAGTGCCTGGCTCAAGTACCACTTCCCGGCGGCCTTCACCTGCGCGCTGCTGGCCAACCAGCCGATGGGCTTCTACTCGCCGCTCAGCTTGGTCGCGGACGTCCGGCGGCACGGCGTGCGGGTGCGCGGGGTGGACGTCAACGCCAGCGGGGCCAGGCCCACCCTGGAGCCGTACCGGGGGCCGACCCCGAAGCCGCCGCTGACCGCAGGGCGCCCGCAGCCGGCGATCCGGCTCGGCCTGGAGACGGTGCGCGGCGTCGGCACCCCGCAGGCCGAGGCGATCGTGGCCGGGCAGCCGTACGCCGGCCTGGAGGACTTCGCCCGCCGCACCGGCCTGCCCGGGCCCGTCCTGGAGGCGCTGGCGACGGCGGGCGCCTTCGACGGCTTCGGCCTGACGAGACGTCAGGCGCTGTGGGCGGCCGGGGCGTTCGCCGGGATCTCGGCGGACCTGATCCCCGGTACCACCCCCGGCACCGAGGCGCCGGAGCTGCCCGGGATGAGCCCGGTCGAGGAGACCATCGCCGACCTGTGGGCCACCGGCACCTCCGCCACCAGTCACCCGCTCCAGCACCTGCGCGGCCACCTGGAGCGCGGCGGCGCCCTCTCGGCCGCTCAACTCCCGGACGTGCCACCGGGAACGGCGGTGGTGGTCGGCGGCCTGGTCACCCACCGGCAACGGCCGCCGACGGCCGGCGGGGTGCTCTTCCTCAGCCTGGAGGACGAGACCGGGCTGATCAACGTGATCTGCAACCGCCCGGTCTGGGAGTCCCAGCGCCGCACCGCCCTGGACCGGGCCGGGCTGCTGGTCCACGGCCACATCGAGCACGACCGGGGCGCCACCAACCTGATCGCCACCCGGCTCACCCCGCTGCGGATCGGCCTCTGAGCGGGGTGGGGCCGCCGGGCCCGGTCCGGTCGGGTCAGTTCGGGTAGCCGATCTCCGCGAGGTCCTCGGCGAGCTCGTCGAGGTCGGTGTCCGGGTTGAGCGCCGCCACCACGGCCGGGGTGAGCGGGCGCAGCGCCAGGACGTGGGCGACCGCGCCGAGGTCCGGCTCGTGCTCCGGCTCGAAGTAGTCCTGGGCCCAGGCCCGGTAGGCCTCGGCGGAGCCGTCGGCCGGCGGGGCGAAGTCCAGCATGGCGAACAGGTGCTCACCGCCGCGCTCGGCGGCCACGCCCTGCCAGCCGCCGTCCCCGGGGGCGCGCCAGAAGCAGCGGGTGACCGTGGGGCCGTCCTCGTCCCCGAAGGCGGGCTCCTCGGCGAAGCGGCGGAACTCCTCGGGCACGGACCCGAGAAGCTCCGGGGCGTTGGGCGCCTCGTGGTCGAAGCCGCGCCCGTAGACGCCGGCGGGGGAGAACACCACGAACCAGTCGTCGCCCTGGCCGTTGCGCATCGAGGCCATCTCCTCGCCCTCGCCCCAGCCGGAGTCGAAGGAGTGGTACCGCGAGTCCCAGTCGTCCGGGCAGAGGATCGCGTCGAGGGCGGCCAGGGCGCGGCAGCGGTCGCGCAGGTCGGAGATCGAGGGCAGGGAGCCGAGCAGGTCGTTCATGCCGTCATTCAACCCTGGAGGTCCGACAGGGCGCCCCGCGGGTCGGTTCAGGCTCCTGGCTGTCGCCCCTTGCCCGGGGCCCCGGCGAAGGCTTGGGCGATCGGCAGCCAGGCGGTGGCGACCGAGCCGGTGGCGGTCAGCGCGAGGTCGTCCCGGTGGCGGCGCTGGGTCACCAGCAGGCAGAAGTCCAGGGCCGGGCCGGCCACCACGTCCTCGGCGCCGGCCGGGCCGAGGGACCAGGTCCCGCCGGTGGGCGCGGTCAGTTCGAGCCGGACCGGGCGCTCGGGCGCGGGCAGGCCGTGCAGGGCGAAGGCGAAGCCGAGGGTGCGCAGCCCCAGGTGGGCGATGTGGCGCAGCCGGTCGGTGGGTTCGCGGGTGGCGCCGAGCGCGTCCGCGACGTCCTGGCCGTGCGCCCAGGTCTCCATCAGTCGGGCGGTCGCCATCGAGGCGGGTTTCATCGGCGGGCCGAACCAGGGCAGCCGGACGCCGGCCGGGGCGGCGGCCAGCGCGGCCTGCACCTCGGCCCGCCCGGCCCGCCAGCGGGCGAGCAGCGCCGCGGGCTCGGCGGCCGCGCCTTCGCGGGCGCCTTCCTCGACGGGATCGGCGCCGGCCGCCGGCAGGTCGGTGAAGCGCCCGCCGAGCGAGGCGCCGAAGTCCTCCGGGTCACGCGCGGCCAGCGCCGTCCAGTCGTCGGTCCAGGCCAGGTGGGCGATCTGGTGCGCCACCGTCCAGCCTTCGGCGGGGGTCGGGCGGGCCCAGTCCCCGGTCGGCAGTCCGGCGACCAGTCCGTCCAGCACCGCGCTCTCGGCCCGCAGGTCGGCCAGCAGACCGCCCAGGACGTCGCTCGCGGCGTTCGGCTCGGTCATCGGCTCTCCCCCTGGCATCGGTTCTCCCTCGGGCATCGACTCTCCCCCCGGCATCGACTCTCCGTCCGGCATCGGATCCCCTTCCGGTCGCGGCAGTTGCTACCCGCCGGTAGCGTTTCGGCGCACCCTATGCCTGGTCGGGCGCCGGCGTCCTTCACTCCACGAAACACGCACGTCAGGACTCTCGCCACCGGCCCCACCACGTGTGACAATTCCGCGATGACAAGGGCTGCGGACCCCCACCTTGCGCAACCCCCCGGCGACGCTGCGCAACCCGAGGACCCCGAACTCACCGCGCGCGCCGCCGAGCTGGTGCGGGACGCCGTGCTGGGCGACCTCGCCCGCCGGGTGGTGGCCGAGTGCGGCGCCGACGTCGGCCTGGTCGGCGTGCCGGAGCCGCTGCCCGGGAGCCGCCCCGGCAGCGAGGGCATGGTGCTGCGCCACTGGGCCGGCACCCGGGCCGACCTGCTGCACGACGTGCCCGTCCCGGCCGGACTCGGCCTCGGCGGCCGGGCGCTCGCTGATCGGGCCCCCACCTGGGTGCCCGACTACCGCGCGGCGACGACCATTTCGCACCACTACGACGCGGCCGTGGCCGCCGAGGACCTGTACGCGATGCTCACCGTCCCGCTGATGGACGGCGACACCGTGCGCGGCGTGGTGTACGCCTCGCTGCGCGCCGTCGTCCCGTTCGGCGACGTGCGGATCTCCGCGGTCGGCAAGCTGGCCCGGACCGCGACCAGGGCGCTCGCCGGAACCGCCGCCTGGAGCCGGGCGCGGCCCCGACAGGCCATCCCCGTAACGCCGTTGACCCCGCGCGAGCACGAGGTGCTGAGATGGGCGGCGACCGGCCGGACCAACCCGGAGATCGCCGCCCACCTGGGCCTGACCTGCAACACCGTGACGGGCTACCTCAAGTCCGCGATGCACAAGCTCGGCGTCCGCAACCGGACCGAACTCGCCCTCGCCGCACGGGAGTCGGGGCTCGTGGAGTGACGAACCGTCAGTTGACCTGGCGATCCCGTCCGGCCCAGTACGGCTCGCGCAGCCGGAACTTCTGCAACTTCCCGGTGGCGGTGCGCGGCAGGACGTCCCGGAACTCCACCGTGGTCGGCGACTTGTAGCCGGCCAGCCGCTGCTTGCAGTGCGCGATCAACTCGGCCTCGGTGACCGCCCCGTGGCCCTCCCGGAGCACCACCAGGGCCTTCACAGTCTCGCCCCACTTCTCGTGCGGCACGCCGATCACCGCGACCTCGGCGACCGCCGGGTGGTCGTACAGGCAGTCCTCCACCTCGATCGAGGAGACGTTCTCCCCGCCGCTGATGATGACGTCCTTCTTGCGGTCCGAGATGGTCAGCTGGCCGTCGGTGAGGGTGCCGCCGTCGCCGGTGTGGAACCAGCCGTCCCGCAGGGCCTCCGCGCTCGCCTCCGGCTGCTGCCAGTAGCCGTCCAGCACGGTGTTGGAACGCACCAGCACCTCCCCGGAGGGGTCGATCCGCAGCTGGGTGCCGAGCGCCGGAGCCCCGGCCCGCACCAGCTTCTCGGCCCGCTCGGCGGCCGGCAGCGCGTCCCACTCGGCCCGCGAACGGTTGACCGTGACCACCGGGGAGGTCTCGGTCAGGCCGTAGAGCTGCATGAACTCCCAGCCCAGCTGCTCCTCGACCTGCTGGATCACCGAGGTCGGCGGCGGGGCGCCGGCCACCACCATCCGCACCCGGTCCCGGCCGGGCACCGGGCCGTCCCAGTCGGCGGCCGCGTCCAGCACCATCTGGACCACCGCGGGCGCGCCGGACAGGAAGGTCACCCCGTGCCGCTCGACCCGGCGCAGGATCTCCGCGCCGTCCACCTTGCGCAGCACGATGTGCCGGCCGCCCAGGCCGGTGATCGCGAACGGCATGCCCCAGCCGTTGGCGTGGAACATCGGCAGGGTGTGCAGGTAGACGTCCCGGTCACTGGCGCCGTAGTGCAGGGCCATCAGTGTCGCGTTCAGCCAGGCGTTGCGGTGGGTGACCTGAACGCCCTTGGGGCGGGCGGTCGTTCCGCTGGTGTAGTTGACGGTGGCGGTGTCGTTCTCGTCCACCGCGTACCGCCGCGGGGTGCCGTCGAAGTCGTAGAGCACGGCGTCGCTGTCCGCGCCGAGCACGAACTTGTGCTTGGCCACCACCCCGCTCAGGGAGTCGGCCACCTCGGGGTCGACCAGCAGCACGGACGCGCCGCTCTGCTCGACGATGTACGACACCTCCTCGGCCCGCAGCCGGAAGTTCACCGGCACCAGCACCCGGCCGTGCCCGCTCACCCCGAAGAACGAGGTCAGCAGCCGGGCCGAGTTGTGCGAGACGACCGCGACCCGCTCGCCCGGCCCGACACCGAGCCGGTCCAGCCCGGCCGCCTGGGCCCGGGCCAGTTCGGCGACCCGCCGGTAGCTCAGCTCGCCCCAGGATTCGGCCGGCTGCACCGGTTCGTCGACGATGCCGACCCGGTCGCCGTAGACCAGCTCGGCCCGGTCGAGGAAGTCCATCACGGAGAGTGGAATCTGCATGGGCCCACTGTCCTCTCCCGCCTGCCCCCTGCACACCCCCGATCGGGGGTGTCACCCGTCCGCGCCCGCCCCGACCGCCGTCAGCGCCGCCACCAGCCGGTCCCGGGCCTCCGTCTGGGCGGTGATCCGGCGTTCCAGCACCGCCAGCCGCTCCCGGGCGATCCCCAGCACCCGTTCGGACGGCCGCCCGGACAGCACGTCCCCGTCCAGGCAGCCGAGCAGCGGCCGGAGGTCCTCCAGGGTGAGCCCGGCGGCCACCAGCGCGCGGATGTTGCGCACCCGGACGACCGTCGGCTCGCCGTACTCGCGGTAGCCGTTCGGTGCGCGCCCGGACTCGATCAGCCCGGCCTGCTCGTAGTGCCGCAGAGCACGGGCGGTACTGCCCGTCCGGGCCGCCAGCTCACCGATCCGCACCCCGCCGTGCCCCCTCCGCGTCAGCCCACCAGCGCGCCCCCGTCGACGGGCAACACTACGCCGGTCACGAACGAGGCCTGCGGCGAGGCGAGTCGGGTGATCGCCCAGGCCACCTCCGCGGGCCGTCCGATCCGGCCCAGCGGTGTGTGCTCGATCTGCCACTTCCGGATCGCCGCCCGCTGCTCGGGGCCGTATCCGGAGTGGTCGCCGATCGGGGTGTCGATCGCCCCGGGCGCCACCGCCACCACCCGGACGCCGCGCGGCGCCAGCTCGACCGCCCAGCTGCGGGTGATGGTCTCCAGGGCCGCCTTGCCCGCCGCGTACACCGAGTTGCCCGGCCAGCCGCGCTGCCCGACGGCGGTGCTGACGTTGACCACCACGCCCCGGCTCTCGCTCAGCGCCGGCACCGCCGCCTGGCCGAGCAGCACCGGTGCGACCAGGTTGGTGGCGAGCAGCGTCTCGATGCCGGCCCGGTCGAAGCTGCCGAGCCCCTGCCCGCTGTGGACGATCCCGGCGTTGTTGACCAGCACGTCCAGCCGCCCGAACCGCTCCAGCGCCGCCCGGACGATCCCCTCCGCCGCCTCCGGCCCGGTCACGTCCGCGGCCAGCGGCTCGATCAGCGCCGGGAACCCGGCCGCCGTCCCGGCCAGCGGCTCCGGCCGCCGCCCGACCGCCAGCACCCGCGCCCCCTCGGCCGCGAAGGCCCGCGCCGTCTCCCGCCCGATCCCCGTCCCGGCCCCCGTGACCACCACGACCCGGCCCCGCGTCCCGCTCTCGTCGCTCATGGCCCCACCCTCCGACCCTGCCGCCAGCGTCAAGGTCAAGCGGGAGCCGCGTCCTCCGCGTGCTGAGCCCGTCGTGGTTTGCCGAGCCCGTCGCGAACGGCGGGCCCGAGGCGCCGGCCCCGGCCGTACGCCTGCTAGGAAGTTCGACGCACGGTCACCACCCACGGGGGAGTACGCCCATGAACGACCACCCGACAGCCGACGGCCTGCTGTTGCGCCCCTTCGAGGACGCCGACGCGCCCGCCCTGATCGAGGCCTACCGGGACGAGACGCTGCGCCGCTTCACCCGCACCCCGGTCGGCGACGCCGAGCAGGCCGCGCACTGGCTGCGCCTCCAGTACGACGGCCGGGCGGCCGGCACCCGGTACAGCTTCGCCGTCCTGGACGGCGGCGAACTCGTCGCCAACGTCGCGCTCAAGTACCCCGCCCCCGGCGGGGAGAGCGCCGAGGTGGGGTACTGGACGGCCGGCCCGGCCCGCGGCCGGGGTGTGGCCCCGCGCGCGGTGGAAGCCCTGACCGCCTGGGCCTTCGCCACCTTCGCCGAGGGCGGCCTGCGCCGGATCGACCTGCTGCACCAGGTGGACAACCCCGCCTCCTGCCGGGTCGCCGAGAAGGCCGGCTACTCCTTCGAGGAACTGCTCCCGGGACTCCCGCCGACGTATCCGCTGGACGGCCACCGGCACTCCCGTAAATGGCTGGACGGATCCCGATGACGCAGGTCAGAGTGGTCGAATGGCTTCTCTGGTACGACATGTGACGATCGACTGCGCAGACCCGTACGCCCTGGCCGGCTTCTGGGTCCAGGTCCTGGACGGCACCCGGGGTGAGGACGACCACCCGGAGGACCCGATGGCCGTGGTGGAATCCGCCGGCGCCTCGCTGCTCTTCATCCGGGTGCCCGACACCAAGTCGGTGAAGAACCGGCTCCACCTCGACCTCCAGCCGCAGGACCGCGGCCGGGAGGAGGAGGTGGAGCGCCTGGTCGCCCTCGGTGCGACCGTGCTGGCGGACCACCGTCTGCCGAACGGCAAGGGCTGGGCCACCCTGGCAGACCCCAACGCTCCGGACTACCAGTTCTGGAGTAGTCCCCGGTGTCGACCGCCACCCTTACCCGCGACCAGCGGACTTCGTCCCCCTCTTCGGAGGGTATGACCACAGCGACCCTGCCCGGGACCGAGGGCACCGTGTTCGCGGGGCGCCTGCGGGGCGTCTCAGCCATCCGCCTGTCCGTACTGACGGACGAAACCACCAGCCCCGAACGGCAGCGCGAGGCCAACGACCGCGCCGCCGCGGCTTTGAACATCGACTTCGGCGAGGATGACCAGCGCCGCGAGGCCGTCGACCTTGACGTGTCGGCAAGCAAGACCGCTCCGTGGGAACGTCCGGGGCTGGGCAAGTGGATCGCAGACCCCGACAGCTTCGACGTGATCGTGTGGTGGCGCTTTGACCGCGCCGTCCGGTCGCAAGGCCATATGCACAAGCTCGCCGAGTGGGCGAGCGAGCACCGCAAGATGATCGTCTTTGCCGAGGGCGTCGGCGGCGGGATGCAGCAATTCGACTTCCGCAACCCGCTCGACCCGGTGACGCGGATGATGCTGAATCAGTTCGCTTTCGCCGCCGAGATGGAAGCGTGGTCGATCAAGGAGCGCGTCACCGGAGCCATGGCGGCGATGCGCAAGATGCCGCTCCGCTGGCGCGGCTCCCGCCCGCCGTACGGCTACATGCCCGCCCCGATGCCCGAGGAGTCCGGCAGCGCGGGATGGACCCTTGTACCCGACCCGGACGCCGTTGCGGTCATCGAGCACATCATCCGGGAACTACTGAAGGGCGACACGGTGTCCGCCATCGCGGCGGGGCTGAATGCCGATGGCATCCTGAGCCCCCGCGACTACTGGGCCGTTAAGAACGGTCGCAAGCGGGGCGGAAAGACCGGCGCCACCAAGGGATCACACGTCGTTGTGGACGTGTTCAAGTGGACTCCGGCGGTCATCACCCGGATGCTTCGCAGCGAGGCACTGCTCGGCTGGAAAATGCACAACGACGTGCCCGTGCGCGACGACAAGGGCAACCCGGTGATGCAGACCGAGACGCCGATCTTGACCCGCGAGGAGTTCGACCGGATCGGCGCGGTCCTGAATGGCCGCAGCATCAACAACAGCGAACGGTCCGACACGGACTCGCTGCTGCTGCGGGTCATCCACTGCGATTCGTGCGGCGGGCGCATGTACCTGAACAAGCAAGAGGACAAGACACCGACGTACAAGTGCAACTACCACGCCCGCGGGGACAAGTGCGAGGCGCCGTCGAACGTCCGGGGAGACTGGGCAGACGACCATGTCGAAGCCGAGTTCCTGCGCCTGGTGGGCCCCATCCGGACGAAGACGGTCGTAGAGATTCCCGGCTACGACCCCGAGCCGGAGTTGAACGCGACCGTGGCCGAGTTCGCCGCACACCTGGATATCCAAGGGCAGCAGCAGTCCAAGCACGCCGCGCAGGAATGGAAGAAACGACACGATGCGCTGGACAGCCGCATAGCCGAGCTGGAGTCCAGGGAGAAGACCGAGCCCCAACGAGTCGTAACGGACACCGGTCGGACCTACGCGGATGACTGGGCGACGGCGGACCTCGCTGGCCGGCGGCGCATGCTGGTTGACGCCGGGGTCCGGCTCGATGTAAAGCGAGGTACCCGGGGCGGGTGGCGGAAGCTCGACACGCGGCGGGTCACCTTCACCATTAAGGGCGAGCTGGACCCGGTCATCGAGGAGATGGCGGGTCTTCGCACCGAGCTGAGCGCCACCCCCAAGACCGCCCCTGCCGAGGGCGCACGCGCCCGCCTCGCCGAGCCCGTCGCGGCGTAGCGCACCAGCGGGGTAGGGGTGACGGGGTGACGTTCGAGGGTCTAAATCCAGTTTCTTCTATGACAGAGCGAGTCTAGAGAAAAACTGAAATCACCCCTTCGAACGTCACCTCGTCACCCTCGGCCCCGAACAGGGGATCGTCCCCCTCTTCTACTCCCGGGAGAAGGAACGGGGACACAGCCCGGACGGCGCCGCTCGGCGGGCCGCTGGAATCCGTCCCCCTCTTCCTCTTCCGAGAGAGGGAACGCAGGATTACCGCGCACCCCACCGACGGGAACCGGCGGACCGAGTGCCCGCGCCCCTCTCTCACGCAACCCTGCCCGTGCACCACACACCCGCGTCACCGGGTGGTCGCCGGAGTCGTGCGGCAGGGTGCGGGGGCTGTACCGCCCACGAGTGGCCCCGTCCGCCAGGGCGGGCCGAAACGGGTCGTGAGCGAGTGCAGTCCCCACCATTGCCGGATGACGCGATGCACAGAGATCGTGGTCTTCGGCCTGATGCAACTGGTCACCGAGGGGGCATCGTGCGCTGTATCGACTGCCTCTCGCCTCCGACTCACCGGGGGCGCTGCGAGGCCCACCACGTGGCCTATGAAGCCCGTCCGAGTGTCCGTGCCCGCCGCCGGCTGCTCGCCCTGGTGGCACGGCGCCACAGCGGCGCGGAGCGGCTTCGGCGGCGGGTCGACCGGACGGGCTCCGCGGTGTGCGGACTGTGCGGCGACGACTTCCCGGCCGAGCTGGTCGACGTCGACCACCGGACCCCGCTCGCCCTCGGCGGCGAGGACACCGACGACAACGTGTGGGCGTTGTGCCGCAAGTGCCACCGAGGGAAGACCATGCGGGAGTTCAACGTCGGCTGAGCAGCGCAACGAGGGTTCCGCCGCCTGCCGTGGCTGCGGTGATGAGCCACGCAGGGATGCGCTGAATGGTCAAGTGCACACCCCCGATGCGGAGTTCCAGGAATGGCGCGTTCTTCTCGGGCTGCCTGTTGGTGTCCATGACCCCATCTCAGCGGATCGGTTGGGCATGGCCAAGATCCCGCCCGCGTGAACTGTGTGAACTGCGATGCCGACCCGTGAAACGGCGTGAAACCCACCGAGCGGAAGGTGCCCCCATGCCCCGAAGACCCCGCCCCCCGTGCAGCGTGCCCGGGTGTCCTGAGCTGACTGCCCGTGGTGGTCGCTGCCCGCAGCACCAGCGCGAGGCAGAGCAGCAGCGAGGCAGTGCGGCAGAGCGCGGCTACGACTCCCGGCGTTGGGCCCGGGTCCGGCGCGCATACATCTACGCCCACCCCTGGTGCTTGCTGTGCGGTCGGCCGGCGGTGGTCGCCGACCACTTCCCGGAGTCGCGCCGCTCGCTGCTCGCCCGAGGTGTCGAAGACCCGGACGCGTGGTCGCGCCTTCGTCCGCTGTGTACGCAGTGTCACGCTCGGGAGACTGCCGTCCACCAGCCGGGCGGATGGGCTGCTGAGCATGCCAAGCCGGTGACAGGGCTCTGACCTGCTGGTTTACCCACCCGGGGGACCCCCTTCCCGCCCGACCTTGACCGGGCGGGAGGAGAAAAAATCTAATGGCCAATTAGGACATTTTGATGGGTATCGCAATGCACAACGAGACCCTCTCGATGGCCTGAATTGCCAGGGAATGGCGACGTTGATTTGGCCACAACTCGCTTACTAAGCGCGGGAGTTGAGACAACCCCCGAGCGTTCGAACACAGTCACGCTGGAGCTTGGAGGCGATTCCGAGATATAGGAATGCTCCCCGAAGTCAAGTAAAAACAATTCTGCAACTAGGAGATCAAATCATGGCCCTTACCCTTGCCGAATCCGCGAAGCTCTCTACGGAAGACCTCCAGCGTGGCGTGATTGAGGCGTTCGTTCAGGAGTCGCCTATTCTCGACCGCCTTCCCCTCGTCCAGACCGAGGGAACGGCATACCGGTACAATGAGGAATCCGAGCTTCCCGGAGTTTCTTTTCGCGCCATCAACGAGGCGTACCCCGAGAGCGTCGGTGCGGTGAACTCCCGCATCGAAACCCTTGCAATCCTCGGCGGTGACTCCGATGTGGACAAGTTTCTCGTACAGACGCGCGGAAACATCAATGACCAGCGGGCGATTCAGGAGATACTGAAGGTCAAGGCCGCTTCGCTGCATTTTTCGGATCAGTTCTTCAACGGTGACACCGCAGTGGACCCGAAGGGACTTGACGGTCTGCGTAAGCGTCTGATCGGGCGGCAGGTGCTCGATGCGAAGGGAGTCGGCCCGGTTGCCAACGGATACGACTTCTTCGATGCCCTCGACGCGCTGACCGCGCAGGTTCGTGGGATTACCGGGCAGAACGGCGCGCTGTACATGAACGCAGCGATCCTGGCGAAGATCCGCTCCGGGTTCCGCCGACTCGGTGGCGCGGAGCTGCTGACGTCCGAGATCAACGGCAAGAAGGCCACCATGTGGAACGGCATTCCGATGCTCGACCCCGGTCAGAAGCTCGATGGTATGGACATTCTCCCGCTCGCGGTCGGTACCGGCGGTAAGGAAACTGGCGACATTTACGCGGTTCGGTTCGGCTCCACCGAGGCGGACGCCGGTGTCACGGGTCTGACCAATGGTGGAATCCAGGTGACCGACCTCGGTGAAGCGCACGACAAGCCGGTCTATCGAACCCGCATCGAGTTCTATTGCGGAATCGCGCTTTTCGGCGGCAAGGCGGCGGCGCGTCTGATGAACGTTCTCGCTGGCTGATTTAGAGGCATGGCAAAGGCCTCCGTCGCTACTTCCCTCGCGGGTTGTGGGGGCGGGGGCCTATTGGCATTTCCTCCTGGGATATGCCGAACGAGTTTTTCGGCTTTCGACTGGAAAGCCATCCAGAAGTTCGGCGACTTCGGGCACGTCGGTGAACTGCCCGAGCTTGGAGAGGATAATTCGGGATCTCTGGCTGGTGCGGTCGCTGGAGAGGCCAGCCGAGAGATCGAGCATTCGGCGCGCCTCTGCCGCTGCTTGCTCGGGCTCGTTGGCGTCCGCCAGGGCAACCACGAGCCAGGATAGGTAGAGCGCCACTTCGCGGGCATGTGTGGTGTCGTAGCGGCTGAGTACCTGGGTCAGCAGAGGGACGGCCCGAAGGGGGCGCCGTAGCTCCGTGTAGACGCGTGCGTCCATCACCTGTAGCTCTTCCTTGCTGACCCAGTAGGCCCATTTGGGGGCTTCGTCGGGGTGCTCGGCCGAAAGGGCTTGGTGCGCTTCTCCGAGCGCGCGCAAGGCCGGCTGCTGTTCCCCGAGCCGGGTATGCGCCCATGCCACCCGATCGAAATACAGTGCGCGCGTGGTCGGGTGTGCGGTTGGCCCTGCTTCGGCAAGCGCCGCTTGCGCAAGGCTCAGCCCTTCGCGCTCCTTGCCGGTGTTGCTGAGTTGGTAGGCGAGTGATCCCGCAAGGTTGCCCGCAAGCGTGTGCTCCTCGGCCTCCCGCGCGGCCGACAGGCCAAGTCGATAGGCGCGTTCGGCTTCGGGGTGCTTCCCGGCATCGCTGGCGATCCAGCCGGCGATCTGCCCCAACTCTCCAATTGCCACCAGCAGTTCACGGCCGACCTCTTCCGTGTGGCTGGTGTCTTGATAGAGCTTGACGGCTTTGGAGAGTTCCCGCATCGCGGGCTTGATCAGATCGCCGCCAGTGAGCACGTCATCGGCGAGGCGCAGCCCATGAACGCGGGCCGCAAGCCCCTCCGCAGTCTTGTGGTCGACGCGTCGCCCCCTTCCCGGAGTCCACAAACCCTCTCTCTCGGGCAAGTAACTCTCAATACTGGGAGGGTAGTTCGTATGGTCAGTGGGCCTCTTCCCGCGCGCCGACGCGGCGGCTTGGTCCAGCTCGACCAAGGGGACGTTGAAGGCCTCCGACAGGGCTGCCAGCCATCCGTCAGGGATGCGCTGGCCACGCTCCCATCGGCTGATTTCGTGTCGGGTCACGCTGCTTGTGCCGCTGATCGTGCAGAGCTTCGTTGCGAGTGCGCTTTGGCTCATGTGGCCGCGTAGGCGGCGCAGATAGGCCCCGAACTGGCGTCTCGCTTCTGTCGTCATCCCTGGCCCCCTCTCGGGCCAATCCTGGCCCACATCTGGCCCACAGCGTGGCCACTCCCAGAGATCAACGGACGGACCAAGGTGATCGGTACTGCCGGGACAGGGGATGAGTCAGCCCTGTACCTGGGCACTTCCGCGTAGGTCAACCCCCACACAGGATGGTGCGTCGAATGAGTGAGCCGCCGGTACCCCTCGAACCGGACGCCGAGCCTGCCCGGTGCAAGTGCGGCAAGCTGCTTCGCCCGGACCCGCCGACTCGCGAGGGGTTCGCCGGCTGGTCCTGCAACCCCGGGTGCGGGCGGTTCGGGTACCTGATGTCCCCGGACTACCGGGGCGATGACGACCGGGTCCAGGTCTGCGGCCGGAAGCACATCGCGAGCGTGCCCGCGTCGGCTGCCGCGTGACGTTCGACCGGCTGCGGTTCCTCGGCCGCACGTTCCGCAGCCTGATCTGCGAACCCCGGGTGACGTGGTCGTGGATCTGGGGCGCCTACCTTCAGTTCGCGCCTCCGGTCCTGTGGTTCAGTCCGGGGCGGCGACAGGCGGTCGCCTGGGCGAAGCAGGTGCGTGACGACGAACGGCGCGCTCAACAGGTGCTCGCGGAAGCGGCCCGGGACGCGGTGCTTGCGGAACTCGCCGCTGTGAAAGCCAGGTTGAAGGACTCGGCCGACCTTCACACCCTGGTCCGCGAGCTGGTCGCGGTACCCCATCACCGGGCCCGGACCAATCGTCCGCCGAACCGGCCCAACTAGCTCTCGTCCCGACCGGACGTCACGTGACAGGACCTCGGTCGGGACGGGCACCAACTCCCGTACTCCGCCCCGGGGAAGCCGGTCAGTGGGCGGACGTTCCGGTACGGGAATCCGGTCCCGTCCGTGCTCGCATCCCCCGTCGTGGACGGGCGGGACCACCACCTGAAGACCCCGCCCCGGGGACGGTTCACCTTGCTCGGTCAGCCGGACGGCCAGGGCGGGTCTCAACGCCCGGCATCCGGTCCGAGGGTGCCGTGCCGTGCCGGGTGAGCGCGTCGAGGGAACTGCTGCCCGCGTCGCGCACGCTGGCCCCCGCCGGATGTACTGACTCACGGGCGGCCGGGCCGGCGCCCGGAACCCGCCCCGGTCGGACAGCCGTCCAGGTGCCGACCGGGGCAATCCCACCATTATCGTTGGACGGTAACTCCCTTGAACGAAACCGACATTCGACGCCCCGAACGCTGGCTCAGGGCTGAGACGTTGATCACGAACTCGGATCAACGGGTTCTGCTCATGGTGCCCAGGAACCAGCCGAGCTTGCTGCTGCCCGGGGTCTACGTCCGCCCGGGGGAGCAGGTGGCGGACGCCGCAGTTCGCGGACTCGCCGAACAGACCGGCATGCATCGTGAGATCACGCACCATCTGGGCGTCGACCAGCACCCGGCCAACCCGGCGACCGGCGACCCCGAGGGCTTGACGATCGTCTGCGACGGCGGTGACGCGTCCCGCCTGGAGATGCGGCTGTTGGCCCAACGAGACGTCCCGGTCGGGGTATCCCGGACGCTCAGCGGGCACCAGTGGGTGCCGCTCGGCGATCTGGGCAACCATGTGGACCACTACAACGTGATGCGCATCCGGGCCGCCCTCGACATCCTGGACGGCGGGCTCCGTCAGCCGTTGCTGTACATCGGCCAGCCGGCGTCATCACGGCGGGATGCATGACGGAACTCGGCGAGATCCTGCTCCGCCACGCGCAGCAGGATGCTGGACCGCACGGCGAGTGGACGCGCGAACCGGGCGGCGATCAGGAGCGGGCAGTCGTCGCCGTGACCTACGATCCGGACGCCTGATCCGAACCCCGTCCGGGTTCGCCTGGGCGGGGCTCCGCCGCGTTCGGTGCTGGTCGTTCTTCTGGTCGGACCACGGTCGACCCCTTGCCCCAGCGGGTGGTGATGAGACCCCGTTCCCGGAGTGCTTCGAGCGCGCGGCGGATCGTCATCCGGGCCATTTCGAACCGGGCGCAAAGCTCCGCTTCGGACGGAAACGGGCTCTCGTCGTGCAAGCCCTCTTCGATCTCGCGACTCAGCACGTCGACCACTACCTGATACGGCGGGCGTTGGCGCGGGCGCTTTTCTGGGGTCTCGGACATGGCAGCAGGGTAGACAACGGTCGAAACCCGGACCACTTAGACAAGTAGACGTGTAGACAACTTAGACAGGTGGGGCTACCTTCGAATCCCAACCGAATACGAAACCCCGGCGACGAGGGCGGTTGCAGCCGCTGATTCGTCCCGGGGATGGCCCTAGCTTTCTCGGAGCTAAGACATGACTCAGCTTATCGTCCTGGCTGCACTCTGGGTGCTGCGCTTGCTACTGCCGGCTGGCGGAAAGCACCGTGCCCCGCAGCCTCCCGCGGCCCCCGCCCCGATGCTCGTTCCCGAGCCGTCGACCCCTGCCCCGTACGAACCGACCCCGGAGCCGGACCGCCTTTCCATGGGCCCGCTCGTCCGCCCGTACATTGACCACGGTGCGTGGCTCGCCGAGCTGGACGAGATGCAGCGCGAGTACGAGAAGCAGCGGGAGCGCCGCGAAGCACTGTGCGCGGTGGCCGAGGGGCGACCGGACACCGGGTACACCTACCCGGGCGCGCACACCCTCGGGGCGGTGGCGTAATGACCCTCGCTGCTACCGAACGGCCGACCTGCGGCGCCCGTCGCCCCGGATGGGAGACCGGACCCGCGATCGGCCGTCACCGAATCCCCTGCGTGCTCGACCCGTTCCACGGGGGCGACCACATGAACGCCTTCGGGGAAGAGTGGCCCAGGATCGCACGGCCCCACTGCGCCCGGTGTAAGCGGGAAGCCCTCGCCCCGGTCCCGATCGACCACCAGGAAGCCGCCAGTGGCCCCGGGTACACCGTGTGGGCGTGCTCGCCGACCTGCCCGAAGTAGTACCCCCTCGCCCCGTCCGGCACTGACCCGGGCGGGGCACTCTCCGCTCTATCGCAGAACCGCTAATACCAAGCCTCCGGAGATCCGGAGGGCAACGAGTTCTGCGTCGAGCGCAGCCAGGCCGAGCGGGTCGCCACCGGCGACGCCTGATCGACCGGATCAGTCCGGCCACTCGCCCACGGCCGCCCGCCAGTTCCACGAGGACTCGCGCGGGCGGCCGTTCAGTTCCCCGCGCCCGGTGCACCAGAGCAGGACCTCCGCCGGGTGGGCGTCCGGCTCCTTGGGCGCGTGCGGGAAGAGCCGGTCGAGCACCAGGCGGCACAGCTCGGCGGGCGGCTGCCAGGGCAGGCCGAGGCCGCGGGTGATGTCGTGGGTGTGCAGCAGGGTCTCGGCGACCCCCATCGCGGCGAAGCCCGGCGGATCGCAGGGCCCGTGGTGGTAGGCGCGCAGCTCGGGTGGGGCGGCATCCAGGGCGGTTCGTACGGAGTCGCCGGTGCGCATGATCACTCCTCGGGCCGGGTGTCACACGATAGGCCCAACGCCCGGGCCCGCGCCGAGAGTCCGTCCGATAATCGATCCTGTCCGACGCCATCCCGCACATCCATCGCACCCGGGCAGGTACCCCATGGCCACAATCGCCGTGATCGGCGCCAACGGCACAATCGGCAGCGCCCTCGTCACGGAGGCGGCGGCACGCGGGCACGAGGTCACCGCCGTGGTCCGCGACCCGGACCGCTACCGGGGCGGGGCCGCCACCGTGGAGCGCGCGGACGTCCTGGAGCCGGCGGACGTGGCCCGGGTCGCGGCCGGCCGGGACGTCCTGGTGAGCGCCGTCGGCGGCGGCGACGGCCCGGGCCACCTCGCGCTGATCGAGCCCGCCGCCCGCTCCCTGGTCGAGGGCCTGCGCCGGCTGGGCGGGGCGGCGCCCCGGCTGATCGCGGTCGGCGGGGCGGGCAGCCTGGAGACCGCGCCGGGCGTGCGGGTCTGGGACGCCCCGGGTCTGCCGGAGCCGGTCCTCCAGATCATGCACGCGCACGGCGCGGCGCTGGACTACTACCGGACGGTCTCCGACCTGCCCTGGACGGTGCTCAGCCCGGCCGCCGAGATCGGCCCGGGGGAGCGGACCGGCCGCTACCGTACCGGCCTGGAGCAGCTGCTCACCGACGCCGAGGGACGCAGCCGGATCTCGGTGCCGGACTACGCGGTCGCCCTGGTGGACGAGATCGAGCAGCCCGAGCACATCGGCGAGCGCTTCACCTGCTGCTCCTGGTGAGGGCGCTGCTCCTGGTGAGGGCGCCGCTCCCGGTGAGGGCGCCGCTCCCGGTGAGGGCGCCGCTCCCGGGGAAGGCCCCGAGCGCGTCAGCCCAGCTGGACCGAGCGCTTGGCCAGGCCCATCCAGAACCCGTCGATGACGCTGCGCTGGCTGTCCAGGTCGGCCTCGCCCGCCCCGAGGGTGACGAACAGCGGCGCGAAGTGCTCGGTGCGCGGGTGGGCGAGCCGCCCGGCCGGGGCCTTGCGTTCGAAGTCGAGCAGCGCGTCCAGGTCGTGGGCCTCCAGGGCACGCCGTCCCCAGTCGTCGAACTCGGCCATCACCGAGCTGATCCGCCCGTCGCTGCTGAGCGCCCGCAGGTTGTGGGTGAAGAAGCCGCTGCCGACGATCAGCACGCCCTCGTCGCGCAGCGGGGCGAGCTTGCGGCCGATCTCCATCAGCCGCTGCGGGTCGAGGGTGGGCAGCGAGATCTGGAGCACCGGGACGTCGGCGTCCGGGTACATCTCCACCAGCGGGACGTACGCGCCGTGGTCGAGCCCGCGGTCGGGGATGTCCTGGACGGGCGTGCCGGGGGCGCGCAGCAGTTTGCGCACGCGCTCGGCGAGCTCCGGTGCGCCGGGGGCCGCGTACTGGACCCGGTAGTAGTGCTCCGGGAAGCCCCAGAAGTCGTACACCAGCGGGAGGGTGGTGACGGCGCCGAGGGCGAGCGGGGCCTCCTCCCAGTGCGCGGAGACCATCAGGACGGCCTTGGGCTTCGGCAGCTCGGCGGACCAGGCGGCCAGCTCGCCCGGCCAGATCGGGTCGTCG
This sequence comes from Kitasatospora sp. NPDC056651, assembly GCF_042792155.1. Lineage (NCBI taxonomy): Bacteria > Bacillati > Actinomycetota > Actinomycetes > Kitasatosporales > Streptomycetaceae > Kitasatospora > Kitasatospora sp. NPDC056651. The sequence goes on from NZ_JBHTWX010000018.1 coordinate 49,116, forward strand.
GCCAGCGGCGGAGCGCCGTGCGACAGGTACAGGGCGGGCATGCGCTCGGGGGCCGCGGCGCTCATGGCGTCCTCCTCGGAGGTTCGGAGAGGTGGTCGAGGATTCGGAGAGTTAGTTCAAATTTGAACGTCTACTGCGATCGACGGTACACCTTCGTTCGAATTTGAACAACAGGAGTAGGATCCACCCCATGTCCCCACTGAGCGAACCCCGCTGGCTGGACCCGGACGAGGCGGCCGCCTGGCGGGGCTTCGTCACCGCGAGCAACCTGCTGAACCGGCGGCTGGAACGCCAGCTCAAGGAGGACTCCGGCCTCTCCCACCAGCAGTACGAGATCCTGGTGCACCTGTCCGCCGCCCCCGGCGACTCGCTGCGGATGACCGAACTGGCCGACAATCTGGTCACCTCCAAGAGCGGTCTGACCTACCAGGTCACCCAGCTGGAGCGGATGGGCCTGGTCGCCCGCCGCTCCTGCCCCAGCGACGTCCGCGGCGTCATCGCCGAACTCACCGACCAGGGGCGGGAGATGCTGCGCCAGGCCGCGCCGGGGCACGTCGCCCTGGTACGCGAGCTGCTGATCGACGTGCTCAGCCGCGAGCAGCTCGCGGTGCTCGCCGAGGGCCTCGGCGCGGTCAGCGCCCGGCTGCGCCTGGAGGAGTGAGGGCCCGCGGGGCTCCCGGTCCCGCCGGGCCCAGCCCTGTCGGACCCGGGGTCCTGTCCTTGGCCCCGCAGGGTCCCTAGCCCCGCAGGCCCGCCGCCCGTTCCAGCAGCAACTCCCGCTCCCGCTCGTTGCGGGTCAGCCCCGCCGCCCGCTCGAACTCCGCCCGGGCCTCCGCCGCCCGCCCCAGCCGGGCCAGCAGATCGCCCCGCACGCTCGGCAGCAGGTGGTAGCCGCGCAGCGCGGGCTCCGCCGCCAGCTCGTCCACCAGCTCCAGCCCGGCCGCCGGACCCCGGTCCATCGACACCGCCACCGCCCGGTTCAGCGCCACCACCGGGGACGGCGTCAGCGCCAGCAGCCGCTCGTACAGCGCGGCGATCGTCGCCCAGTCGGTGTCCGCGTAGCGCCGCGCCTTGGCGTGGCAGGCCGCGATCGCGGCCTGCACCGCGTACGGCCCGGTGCCCGCCCGCTGGAGGGCGTCGAAGCCGCGTCGGATCAGCAGCCCGTCCCAGCGGGCCCGGTTCTGCTCGGCCAGCAGCACCGGCCGGCCGTCCGGCCCGGTCCGGGCGGCCGTGCGCGAGGCCTGGAACTCCAGCAGCGCGGCCAGCCCGTGCGCCTCCGGCTCGGCCGGCATCAGCGCGGCCAGCACCCGGGCCAGCCGCAGGGCGTCCTCGCACAGCCGGGGGCGGAGCAGGTCGTCCCCCGCGGTCGCCGAGTAGCCCTCGTTGAAGACCAGGTAGATGACCTCCAGCACCGAGGAGAGCCGCCGGGCCCGGTCCTCCCCGTACGGCACCTCGAACGGCACCCCGGCCTTCGCCAGCGCCCGCTTCGCCCGGACGATCCGCTGCGCCACCGTCGGCTCGGGCATCAGGAAGGCGCGGGCGATCTCCGGGGTGGCCAGCCCGCCGAGCAGCCGCAGGGTGAGCGCGATCCGGGCCTCCGCCGAGAGCACCGGGTGGCAGGCGGTGAAGATCAGCCGGAGCAGGTCGTCGTCGATGTCGTCCGGCCCGGCGGGCTCCGGCGCCGGCACGTCCTCCAGCGACCGGCCCACCTCGGCGAGCTTGCGGCCGTAGACCTCCCGGCGGCGGACCAGGTCGATCGCCCGGTGCTTGGCGGCGGCCGTCAGCCAGGCGCCCGGGTTGTCCGGGACGCCCTCGCGCGGCCACTGTTCCAGTGCGGCCACCAGGGCGTCCTGGGCCAGCTCCTCGGCGATGCCGACGTCCCGGACGATCCGCGCGGCCCCCGCGATGATCCGCGCGGACTCGATCCGGAACACCGTCTCGACGGCCGTCGCCGCCTCCCTCTGCGTCACGGCCACCCATCAGAGCAGCCGGGGCGGAGGGAGGCAAACGCGGGCACGGCCGTTACTTCGGCGGCTCCGGCATCTCGTCGATCTGCCGGACCTCCGCCTCCACCGGCCAGTGCACGGGGTGGGCCTGGAGGAAGCGCCGGGTCCACTCCAAGGCCTCGGCGCGGTCCTTGCACTGGAGGAGGGCGTAGCCGCCGACGACCTCCTTGGTCTCGGTGAACGGTCCGTCGGTGTAGCCGATCTTCCCGTCGGTCCAGGACAGCCGGGTGCCCTGGGAGGTCGGGGTCAGCCCGGCGGTCTCCAGCATCACCCCGGCCTTGGTGATCTCCTCGAACAGGGCTCCCATCCGCTGCTCGAAGCCCGGGTCCGGCGCCCAGCCGCCGCGGGCGTTCTCGTCGATGCGGATCAGCGTCATGAAGCGCGGCATGGTGACTCCTCGGTCGTGCGGGCGGGGCCTCTCCCCGCCTCTCACCCCTGCGTCGAACGGGCCGGCGCCGGATCGACACCCGCCGCGAAGAATTCTTCCGCCACTTTCCGATCCCCGCCCGGGGCCAGCAACTGCGAGCTGAATGGGACTCCATCCATCGCATCTGCGAATGGCTGGGCCGTGGACCGGGTAGTGCTCCTGCGGGTCACGGCGCGGTGGCCCGGAGGAGGGAACGCCCATGTCCCCGGTGAGACCGACCGTCCGCCTGCACGGCCACCTCGACCGCCCCGCCGAGCTGACGGTCGCCGAGCTGCGGGCCCTGCCCGCCCACCGGGTCGAGGCCGGCTTCGACTGCCTGACCTCGGGCGAGCAGCGTCACGGCTACGAGGGCCCGGCGCTGCTGGACGTGCTGCGCGAGGCCCGGCCCCGGATCGACTTCTCCGGCCGCAAGCAGCGGCTGCGCTTCCTGCTCTCCGTGGTCGGTGCCGACGGGCACCGGGCGGTGGTCTCCTGGGCCGAGATCGACCCGGACTTCGGCGGCCAGCGCATCCTGCTCGCCACCAGCGCGGACGGCGCCCCGCTGGACGCCGTCGGCCCGCAGCTCGTGGTGCCCGGCGACCACTGCGGCGCCCGCTACGTCAGTGCCGTCACCGCGGTCTGGCTCGGCCCCCTCGGCGACCCGGCGCACCCCACCGGCTGACGCCGGGCCGCTCGCGCCGCCGGGCCCGCCCGCCGCGGGTCGGAAGAGCCGAACGGGGGGCGCGCGGAAGGGTCGGCGAAAGGGCCGAACGGCACTCCCAAATCACTCGCCGGAGCCGGATTTCCATGCCAACATGCCCCATATGGGGACGATTCTGCACGGCACCTTGGTCACGCTCCGCCCGGCCACCGGCGAGGACATCCCGGACCTCGCGGCCATCCGTGGCACGCCCGAGGTGTTCGCCCGCTGGCGGGGCGGCGACGACCTGGCCGACGAGGTCGCCAACGACCTGGAATCGCCCGGCACCGAGACCTTCGCGATCGACCTCGACGGCAAGGTGGTCGGCGCCATCCAGTGGTACGCCAACAACGACGACGAGTACCGCCACGCCGGCATGGACCTCTACCTCGACCCGTCGGTGCACGGCATGGGCCTGGGCACCGACGCGGTGCGCACGATGGCCCGGCACCTGGTGCGCGACCACCACTACCACCGCCTGGTGATCGACCCGGCCGCGGACAACCTCGCCGCCATCCGCTGCTACGCCAAGGTCGGCTTCCACACCGTCGGCACCATGCGCCAGTACGAGCGCGGCCCGGACGGCACCTGGCACGACAACCTGCTGATGGACCTGCTGGCGGACGAACTGGTCGAGGAGTAGGGGGAGCGGCCCCGGCGTCAGGCCGGGGTGGCGGGCGGCGGGCAGCCGCAGGAGCGGCGGACCACCAGCTTGGCCGGGAAGGTCCGGGCGCCCCGGGCCCGGCGCTCCGGTCCGCCGAGGACGAGCTCCAGCGCGGCGCGGGCCATCTCGTCCTGCGCCGTGGTGACGGTGGTCAGCGCGGGCCCGGCGATCACCGCCTCGGCGATGTCGTCGAAGCCGGCCACCGCGAGGTCCTCCGGCACCCGTATGCCGAGGTCGTCGGCGGCCCGCAGCAGGCCGATCGCCTGGTCGTCGGTCGCGCAGAACACCGCGGACGGCCGGTCGGGCCGGGCGAGCAGGGCGAGCGCCTCGCGGTGCGCCCGGACCCGGTCGAACGGCGCCGGGACGAGCCGTCCCTCGGTGGGCAGCCCGGCCTCCTCCAGCGCGGCGACCCAGCCGGCCGTCCGCCCGGTGAGCGGGTCGTGCGGGCTGAGCGCGAGGGTGCCGCCGAAGCAGTGCACCTCGGAGTGCCCGTGCCCGAGCAGGTGGCGGACCACCTCGCGGGCGCCGCCCTCGTCGTCCGCGACCACGGCGACGCCGTCCTCGCTCTCCGCCCGGTGGTGCAGCAGGACCACCGGGGTGCCGTCGGCCACGTCGAAGCCGGTCAGTCCGGGGGTGGCCGGGTCCTGGGTGACCAGGATCAGACCGTCCACCTGCATCCCGAGGAACGCCCGGATGTAGTGCGCCTCGCGCTCGTCGGCGTAGTCGGAGTTGCCGATCAGGAGCAGCCGGCCGTGCTCGGTGGCGGCCTGCTCGACGGCGTGGGCGAGCCCGGCGAAGAACGGCTGGCGGGCGTCCGGCACGACCATCCCGAGCAGGTCGGTCCGTCGCCGGGCCATCGCCTGGGCGACCCGGTTCGGTCGGTAGCCGAGCTCCTCGACCGCCGCGAGCACCCGCGCCCGGGTCGCCGGCGCCACCGGCCGCGGCCCGTCGTTGATCACATAGCTCACGACCGCCGTGGACGTCCCCGCCACCCGCGCCACATCGTCCCGCGTCACCCTCGCCATGACCGTTGAGCCTACACAGCCCGCCGATCCGCCCCGATCGGCGCGTTTTCCGGGCCCGCGCGGGGCTCGCTGCCGGACTGCGCGGCGTTCTTCCGGGCGGAACCGCCGGTCGCGGTCGGGCCGACCGCGGTCGTGGTGCGCGGGGCCCGGATCGAGGGCGGGCGCGGGGAGCAGGCGGGAGTCAGTAGGCATGGTCCGCCGTGACGTCCGCCGAGAGGCCGAGGGCGCGTTCGGCGCGGGGGCCGCGCAGGGCCAGCAGGGTCTGCGTGAGCGCGTCCACGACGGCCAGGTGGGCGAGCCGGCTGGCGGTGGTCTCCAAGCCGAAGACCAGGTCCTGCCCGCCCGCGACCAGGGTCAGGGTGGCCGTCTCGGTCAGCGGCGAGCGGGCGTAGCTGGTGAGCGCCAGCACCTCGGCGCCGGCCTCGCGGGCCGAACGGGCGGCGTCCACCACGCCGCGGGTGGCACCGGTGTGGCTGACGGCCAGGCAGACCGTGCCGGGCCCGAGTCCGGCGGCGGCCAGCTGCGCGGTGATCGGGTCGGCCGGGGCGTCCACCAGCACGCCGAGCGCGCGCAGCCGGTAGGCGAGGTCGAGCACCACCGCGCCGGACAGCCCGGCGCCGAGCAGTACCACCCGGCCGGCGCCGTCCAGCAGTTCGGCGGCGGCCCGGAGGTCGGCTGCGGGGAGGGTGGCGGTGAGGCCGTCCAGGGCGGCCCGGGCGGCGCGCAGTGTCTCGGCGAGCGCCCGGGCCGCGGGACCGCCCTCGTCATCGGCGGGGGAGGGCGCGGCGGCGGGGGCCTGCCGGGCGGCGGCGATCTTCAGCTCCTGGTAACCGCGGAAGCCCAGCCGCTGGCAGGCCCGGACCACCGAGGAGGGGGCGGTGCCGGCCAGCGTCGCGACGTCGCTGACGCTCAGGTGCACCAGGTCCGCGCCCCGGTCGAGCACCACCTGGGCGACCCGGGCCTCGGTGCCGCGCAGCTCTCCGAGCCGGGCCCGGATCTGCGCCGCCAGCCGGGATTCCAGGGGCGTGAAAAATTCGGAACGCTTTTCCATGGATCCAGGGTACCGTGGAATCCGGTTCCAAGCCCGCCGGTTTCCGGCAGGCCGTTCGAGGGAGGTCCGTGATGTCCGGAGGCGTACCGGCCGTGCCGGTGGCGGTGCTCGCGGCGGCCGTGCTGCACGCCGTCTGGAACGGGCTGGCGCACCGGATCCCCGACAAGCTGGTCGGCTTCACGCTCATCAACCTGACGTACACCGCGTGCGCGCTCGTCCTGGTGGCGCTCAATCCGCTGCCCGCCGCCGCCTCCTGGCCGTACCTGCTGGCCTCGGTGGCGGTCCAGGTGACGTCCACGGTGCTGCTGCTGCGGGCCTACCAGCTGGGGGACTTCGGCCAGATGTACCCGATCGCCCGGGGCAGCGCGCCGCTGCTGGTGGCGCTGATCTCTGTCACCGTGCTCGGTCAGCACCTGGGCGTGGGCGAGCTCCTGGGCGTGCTGGTGATCTCCTGCGGCCTGATCGGGCTGGCCTTCGCCCGGGGGATACCCGGGCGGGCGCAGCTGCCCGCTCTCGGGGCCGCGGCCGGCACGGGGGTGATGATCGCCGTGTACACCGTGCTGGACGGCAGCGGCGTGCGGGAGTCCGGGACGGTCGGCGGGTACGTGGCCTGGCTGTTCCTGCTCCAGGGGCCGCTGCTGGCGCTGATCGTCCGGGTCCGGCGCGGCCGTTCGCTGCTCGCCGGGGCGGGCCGGGCGGTGCCGCTGGGAATCCTCGGCGGGGTCCTCTCGCTGACGGCGTACGGGCTGGTGGTCTGGGCACAGTCCCGGGGCAATCTGGCGGCGGTGGCGGCGCTGCGCGAGACCAGCATCGTGATCGCCGCGCTGATCGCGACCGTGGTGTTCCGCGAGCGCCTCGGCAGGCTGCGGCTGACGGCCGCGCTCACCGTGCTGGGAGGGATAGCCGTCCTGGAGCTCGCCCGGCCCTGAGTGGCTGTGTGGCCTGAGTGGCCTGTGTGGCCTGAGTGGCCTGAGCTGCCGGGGCGCGGGCGAGGTCCGGGACGGGTGGCTAGGCGGCGTCGGGCACGACCACCGTCAGCGAGGTCTCCTGGTGCCGGAAGCCCAGCGCCTCGTAGACCCGGCGGGCCGGGTTGCCCTCGGTCACCACCAGGGTGATGTCGGCGAGCCCGCGGGTGGCGGCGTCGCCGATCGCCCGGCGCAGCAGGTCGGCGCCGAGGCCGCGGTAGCCGCGTTCCGGGTGGCGGAAGACATCGGCGACCCACGGCCGGCCGTCGCGGTCGGTGATGACCAGTCCGGCGACCACGCGGTCCTCGGCGTCCACCGCGAGGAGGCTGGAGGGCAGCACCGGGCCGATGGCGTTCCCGGCGAGCAGCGGGGCGATCCGCTCGGCCAGCACCTGGGCGTCCTCACCCGGGTAGTGGTCGACGTGGTCGGGGTCGAAGGCGGCCCGCCAGGCCTCGTACAGCTCCTCGGGCGCGCGGTCGCAGGGCACCGCCCGCAGGCCCTCGCGCAGCGGAGTCCCGGCCCAGTCGGCGGGCGGGGGATCGGCGCGCAGGTCGCGGCTGAACGTGTGGGCGTGCCGCAGCACCCGGGCGCCGTGCGCCACCAGCTCCTGACCGAGTTCCGGGGAGCCGGAGACCACCCAGCCCGGCAGCTCGGCGCGGACGAATCCGGCGGCGTCCACCGACTCGTCCAGGACCTCCAGGAGATCGGCCCAGGGCCGCCCCTCCCGCTCGTCCAACAGGTAGCGCAGCACCGGCTCGCCGTCGGCACCCCGCTTGACCACCCAGTCCTCGGCCATGGCCCACCCCACAATCGTGTGATCGTCCGTCGGCGGCCCATGCTCACCGAGGCCCCGTCCGTGGGCAACCGGTTTTTCGTGGCGCGCCGGCCGGCGGCCGCCGGGGACCCGCCGTCCGGGCCCCGACCCACCGGGCCTCGACCCACCGGGACTCGACCGTCGGCCACGGGTGTGTCAGGACACCACCGCCGCCCGCAGGCAGAGCACGTCCGGCAGGTGGGAGATCAGCAGCGACCAGCTCTCGCCCTCGTCATGGCTGCCGTACACGTCGCCGGTCCGGTTGCCGAAGTAGATCCCGGCCGGGTCGGCGTCGTCGGTGCGCAGGGCGTCGCGCAGCACGATGCCGTAGTGGTCCTCGCCGGGCAGGCCCTGGGCGAGCTGCTCCCAGCTGGTGCCGCCGTCGGTGGTGCGGAAGACCCGGCAGCGGCGGCCGGGCGGGATGCGGTCGTCCGCGCCGCCGAGCGGGAAGAGGTAGGCGGTGTCGCCCCGGCGCGGGTGGGCGGCCACGGCGAAGCCGAACTCGGCGGGCAGCCCGTCCACGATGGAGCGCCAGCTGCCGCCCCAGTCGTCGCTGCGGTAGACGCCGCCGTGGTTCTGGAGGTAGAGCCGGTCCGGGTGGGCCGGGTCCGGGGCGATCTTGTGCACGCACTGGCCGAACTCGGGGTACTGGCTCTCCTCCGGGAAGAACTCGGCGCGCAGACCGGTGTTGGAGGGCTCCCAGCTGTCGCCGCCGTCCTTGCTGCGGTAGACGCCGCCGCTGGAGACGGCGACCAGCAGCCGCTGCGGGTCGCGCGGGTCGGTCAGGACGGTGTGCAGGCCCTGGCCGCCGTAGCCGGCACCCCACTGCGGTCGCTGCGGGTGGTTCCAGAGCGGCTCGACCAGCGCGAAGGTCTCACCGCCGTCGGTGGAGCGGAACAGCGCGGCGGGCTCGGTGCCGGCGTAGACGACACCGGGGGCCTCCGGCCCGGCGGGCTGGAGCTGCCAGACCCGGGTGAGCGAGGCGCCGGTGGACTCGGGGAAGCGGATGGCCGGCTGCGGCGGCTCGAACCAGTTCGCGCCGAGGTCGTCGGAGCGCCAGACCGACGGACCCCAGTGGCTGCTGTCGGCCCCGACCAGCAGTCTGGTCCGGCCGTCCCGGCGGTCGACGGACATCGAGTAGATCGCGTTCATCGGGAAGTGCGGCCCGCTGAACTCCCACGTCAGCCGGTCGCGGCTGCGGCCGAGAAAGAGGCCCTTCTCGGTTCCGACGGCCAACAGCACCTCGTTCATGCCTCACACCACCTGGTCACGCGCACGGCCCCCGGGACGACCCCCGAATGCCAGTGTCCCGCCGACCACCGACGGCCACATCTCGCCGCGCCGGTCACCCGGGAGGCCGACCGGCGCGCAGGTCGGCGGGCAGGCCGGTGAGCGGAGGCCGATGGAGGCGGGCAAGCCGGTGCGCGGAGGCCGATGGAGGCGCGGAGGCCGGCGGGCACGCCCGGGTGGCCGCCCGCCCGCCCGGGCTCACCCCCGGCAGCCCTCCAGCAGCCGCAGCCACACCTCGCTGATCGTCGGGTACGCGGGCACCGCGTGCCAGAGCCGGTCGATCGGCACCTCGCCGACCACCGCGAGGGTCGCCGAGTGCAGCAGCTCGGCCACCCCGGGGCCGACCAGGCAGGCGCCGACGATCACCTCCCGGTCCAGGTCGAAGACCACCCGGGCGCGGCCGCGGTAGTCGTCGGCGTAGAGCGAGGCCCCGGCGACGGAACCGATCTCGTGGTCGACGGTCTTCACCCGCAGCCCGGCCTCCTCGGCGGAGGCCTCGGTGAGGCCGACGGCGGCGACCTCCGGCTGGGTGAACACCACCTGGGGCGCGCCCGCGAGGTCGGCGGAGGCAGCGTGCGCGCCCCAGCGCGAGGTGTCCAGCGGGCGCCCCTGAACGCGGGCGGCGATCGCCGCACCGGTGATCCTGGCCTGGTACTTGCCCTGGTGGGTGAGCAGCGCCCGGTGGTTGACGTCCCCGGCGGCGTAGAGCCACTCGCCGTCGACGCCCAGCACCGTGCAGCTGTCGTCCACCTCCAGCCAGTCGCCCGGCTTCAGGCCGACCTGCTCCAGCCCGATGTCGGCGGTGCGGGGGGCCCGGCCGGTCGCGTACAGCACCTCGTCGGCCGTCAGCGTCCCGCCGTCGTTCAGGGTGAGGGTCACCGGCCCCGAGCCGTCGGCCCGCTCCAGCGCGGTGACCTCGGTACCGAAGCGCACGTCCACCCCGGCCGCCCGCAGGCCGTCGGCGACCAGCTCGCCGGCGAACGGCTCCATCCGGGGCAGCAGGCCGCGGCCGCGCACCAGCAGCACCACCTCGGAGCCGAGCGCCCGCCAGGCGGTGGCCATCTCCACCCCGACGACCCCGCCGCCGACCACCGCCAGCCGCCCGGGGACGCTCTGCGCACCGGTCGCCTCCCGGTTGGTCCAGGGGTGGACCCCGGCGAGCCCGGGCACGTGCCCGGGCAGCACCGGGCGGCTGCCGGTGCACACCGCGACGGCGTGCCGGGCGGTGAGCACCCGCTCGCCGCCGTCCTCGGCCTCCACCGTCACCGTCCGCACCCCGGCCAGCCTGCCGTGGCCGCGGACCAGCTCGATGCCGGTGTCACGCAGCCACCGCACCTGGCCGTCGTCCTTCCAGTCCGAGGCGAACGAGTTCCGCCGGGCCAGCACCGCGTCCGGGTCCAGCCGTCGGTCGCCGACCGCCTCCCGGGAGCCGGCCACCGCCCGGGCATCGGCCAGCGCGGCCACCGGGCGCAGCAGTGCCTTGCTCGGCATGCAGGCCCAGTACGAGCACTCGCCGCCGACCAGTTCGGCCTCCACGATCACGGTGCGCAGCCCGGCGGCGACGGTCCGGTCGGCCACGTTCTCGCCGGTCGGGCCCGCCCCCAGGACGATGACGTCGTACTCCTCGGCGGTGCTGGTCATGCCCGGTCCTCCGTCGTCTCGATGGCCGCCCCGGCCCGTACGGCGGGGGCGGCGGGCGGGTGCCCGCAGTGGTCGAACAGCCGGGTGCGCCGCTCCGTGCGCGGGGCGCCGGGCGAAGCGCCGGGCGGCGCGCCCCCACGGCGGAGCGGTCGCGGCCGGTTCCGGTCACGTACCCGAGCCTGGCCCGGACCGCCTCCGACGGCCACTTCGGGGGGTGGCCGCGCTCGCCGCCCGCGCTTCCTCGGCGGCGCGTCCGCGCGGGGTGCGGAAGCCGAGCGGGGTACGCGGCCGGGCGGCCGGCCCGGGGCCCCGGGCCGCCTCGAACCCCGGTACGGCGGCGGGCGGTTCGGTACGGCTCGGCTGCTCGCTCACGGGGCCCGCTCTCCGCTCGGGTACGGCGTGGGCCCCATCCTGCCGAACCGGGCGCGGTCGCGCGACGGGCGGACACGCCGAGGGCGCCGTCGGAACAGCGGGGGACGCGGACGGAACAGGCCGTGCGCCCCGAGGCGGAGCGCACGGCCTGTTCCGGCAGGGCTCAGAGCGCGGCGAGCTCCGCCAGCACCGCAGCGGTGTCGGCCGGGCGGGAGAACATCGGCCAGTGCCCGGTGGGCAGTTCGCGCAGTTCCCAGTTCGGCCCGGCCAGCCCGGCGAAGAACGGGTGCCCGGCGGCGATCAGCTCACGGATCCGGTCGAGCGGGAAGGAGCAGGAGACCATCGCCTGCGGCAGCTCCGCCCCGGCACCGGTCAGCCGCAGCCGGTCGCGGAACGCCCCGGCGGGTTCCGGGGTGGCGAGGGAGCGGAACCGGGCGAGGGCCGCCTCGTCCAGCCCGGCCACGCTCGAACCGTGCTCGGCCAGGTACTCCCAGGACGGCATCGGGAGCCGGCCGTCCACCACCGAGGTGTCCGCCATCCGCTGGAAGTCCGGCTGCCACAGCTCGTACACCGACGAGCCGTCGGTCATCGGGCCGCTGTCCAGGTAGACCACCCGGCGGATCCGCTCCGGCATCCGGTCCGCGAGCCCGCCCACCGGGGCGCAGGCGCCGCTGTGGGCGACCAGCACGACCTCCCAGAGGTCCTCCCGGACCAGCAGCTCGGCCAGGTCGGCGATGTGCTCCTCCAGTCCGGATCCGCCGTCCTGGCCGGCCCGTTCGGCCAGCCCGGGCAGGCTCACGGCATGGACGAGGTGCCCGGCCGCGCGCAGCGGCGCGGCCACCTCGTCCCAGGCCCAGGCGCCGAGCCAGAACCCGGGGACCAGTACGAACGTGCTCATGGCGGATCACTCCTTGATCGGGGGGGGGGGGGTGTGCGGGCGGGGCAGCTGCGTCCGGGAGGGGCGCACGGGGCGGGCTTCGCCCGGTGGGGCCTCCTCCACCGCCGACTCTAGGATCGAATCCGGACAGAAGTCGCCCGGATTTCCCGCCCGCACCGCCACGGGTGCGGCGGTAGGCCGGCACGGAGAAGGAAGGAGCGCCCGGTGGAGCACCCGGTGGAGCATCCGGTCAGCCGCGTCCTCGCCCTGCTGGAACTGCTCCAGGACCGCCCCGGCCTGACCGGCGCCGAACTGGCCGCCCGGCTCCGCGTGGACGAGCGCACCGTCCGCCGCTACGCCGCCAGGCTGGCCGAACTCGGCATCCCCGTGCAGGCCGAACGCGGCCGCTACGGCGGCTACCGCCTGCGGCCCGGCTACCGGTTGCCGCCGCTGATGCTCAACCCGGACGAGGCCGCCTCCGTCGTGCTCGGCCTGCTGGCCGGCCGCAGCTCCGGCCTGTCGGTGGGGGAGGGGGCCACCGAGACCGCGCTCGCCAAGATCCAGCGGGTGCTGCCCGCGCCGCTGCGCGAACGGGTCGCCGCCGTCGAACAGACCCTCGGCCTGACCGCCACCCCGGCCGCAGGCCCCGGCCCGGCCGCCACCGCGCTGTTCACCCTGGCCGGGGCGGCCCGCGGCAGGCGCCGGGTGCGGCTCGGCTACCGCGACCGCGAGGACAGGCCCAGCGAGCGCGAGTTCGACCCGTACGGGCTGGTCTTCCACTCCGGCCGCTGGTACACCACCGGGCTCGACCACCGCAGCGGCGAGCCGCGGACCTTCCGGCTGGACCGGATCACCCGGGTGGAGCAGGGCGAGGAGGGGTTCGATCCGCCCGAGGACTTCGACCCGGTCCAGCGGGTGGTGGAGTCGCTGGCCGCGGCGCCCTGGCGGCACCGGGTGGAGGTGGAGCTGGAGACCACCCTCGCCGAGGCCCGCCGCCGGCTGCCGCCCGCCGCCGGAACGCTCACCGAACTCGCCGGTGACCGGGTGCTGCTGCGGGCCCGGGCGCAGAACCTGGACGGCGTCGCGGCGCTGCTGGCCGGCCTCGGGTGGCCGTTCACCGTCCGCGAGCCCGCCGCGCTGCGCGCCGAGGTCAGAGCCCTCGCGGCCCGGCTCGCCGCCTGGGGCGCGGAACCCGCCTGACCGGTCCGGACGAGGCCCCGGACGTGCCGGAGGCCCGGGGAGGCGATGCTCTCCGGGCCTCCGCCCTACCGGATCAGGCCTGGCCGCCGGCCGCCTGCTCCTCGGCGACCTTGCGCTTCACCTCGGCCATGTCCAGGCCGCGGGCCTGCCCGATCAGGTCCTCGAACACCGCCTCCGGCAGCGCGCCGGGCTGCGAGAAGACGAGCACGCCCTCGCGGACGATCGCCAGCGTCGGGATCGACTGGATGCCGAACGCGGCGGCCAGCTCCTGCTGCGCCTCGGTGTCCACCTTGGCGAAGACGAGGTCCGAGTGGCGCTCGGCCGCCTTCTCGTACACCGGGGCGAACTGGCGGCACGGCCCGCACCACCCCGCCCAGAAGTCGATGAAGACGAAGTCCTTGCCCTCCGGGCCCGGGACGATGTCGTCGAAGTTCTCCTTGGTCAGCTCGACCGTGTTGCTCATCTCGTGATTCCTTCCCTTCGGGAGGTGGTGGCGGCCAGGCCATGTAGCCGCCACAACGGCCCGGGTCGGCGGGGTATTCCGCACACTGCCGACGCCCGGTTGAGCAGCCGGCGGCCGCCGCCCGTATCGGAGGGTGTCCGGCCCGTCCCGACCCTTCCCACCGGGGGAGGCACCCCATGCACAGCACTACCCGCGCCCGTCGGACCGTCCTGCTCACCGCGTCCGGCCTCGCGGCGGCCGCCCTGATCGCCGGCTGCGGCTCCTCGGGCGGCTCCTCCGGCCACTCGGCGGCCCCGAGCGCCCCGGCGGGCGTCACCATGCGCACCGCCCAGGACCCCAGGCTGGGGACCATCGTCACCGACGGCGCCGGCTTCACGCTCTACCGCTTCGACCAGGACGGGAACAACCCGCCGGAGTCGTACTGCAACGGCGGCTGCGCCGTCATCTGGCCGCCCGAGCACGCCGACGGCCACGTCACGGTCAAGGGCATCGACAGCAAGCTGGTCGGCACCGTCACCCGCTCCGACGGCACCAGGCAGGTCACCCTGAACGGCTGGCCCGCCTACCGCTACTCGCCGGACGCCAAGCCGGGGGACACCAAGGGCCAGGGTGTCGGCGGCACCTGGTTCGCGCTGACCCCGGGCGGCGGCAGGGCCGGCGCACCGGGCGGCTCCATACCGAGCCCGTCGGCGCCCGGCGCCCCGGGCTACTGACCGGTGCCCACCGTCGCCCAGGAGGCCCGGGTGCGCAACGATGAAGTGGTGACCGAGGAGCACCCCGTCGGCCGCGCGGGCGGCCACGGTACGGGGGCGCCGGACGAGGATCTGATGCGCGCCCTGTACCGGGAGCACGCCGGTCCGCTGTTCGGGTTCGTGCTCCACCTGGTCGCCGGGGACCGGCAGCGGGCCGAGGACGTCGTACAGGAGACGCTGGTCCGCGCCTGGCGGAACATCCACCGGCTCGACCCGGCGGCCGGCTCGCTGCGGCCCTGGCTGGTCACGGTCGCGCGGCGGATCGTGATCGACGGCCACCGCAGCGCGCTCGCCCGCCCGCGCGAGGTGGACGCGGCGGCGCTGGAGCAGCTGCCCGCCGAGGACGAGATCGACCGGGCGCTGCGGATGATGACCGTCGCGGACGCGCTCGGCGATCTCTCGCCCGCGCACCGGGAGATCATCGTCGAGACCTATCTGAAGGGCCGCACGGCCAACGAGGCGGCCGCCGAACTCGGCATCCCGGCCGGGACGGTGCGCTCGCGGGTGTTCTACGCGCTGCGCTCGCTCAGGCTCGCCCTGGAGGAACGGGGAGTGACATCGTGACCAAACGCCCCGGCCCCGGCTCCGACCCCGGCTCCAACCCCGGTCCCGGTCCCGGTTCCGGCCCCGGCCCGGAGCACGTCGACGTCGGCGCCTACGTCCTCGGCCTGCTGGAAGCCGCCGAGCACGCCGCCTTCGAGCGGCACCTCGCCGACTGCCCGCAGTGCGCCGAGCAGGTGCGTGAACTCCGCTTCACCGAACCCCTGTTGGCCGAGTACGCGGCCTCCGCCCGGGCCCTCGGCGCGGACCCGGCCGGCCCCGCCCCGCGGCCGGATCCGCGACTGCTGGACCGACTGGTCGCCGAGGTCGGCACCGCCCGGCACCGTGGCCGGGTGCGACGGCTGGTGCTGGCCCTGGCCGCGACCGCGATGGTGGCCGCGGGCCCCGCCGTCACGGCCGCGGTGCTCACCGCCGACAACGCCCCCGCCGTGGTCGCCGCGGCCGAACAGTTCAGCGCCACCGACCCGGCCACCGGCGCGCACGCCACCGTCGGCCTGGACGGCACCACCTGGGGCACCCGGATCAGTCTCCGACTCTCCGGTGTCCAGGGCCCGTTGACCTGCCGACTGGTCGCCGTCTCGCGCGGCGGCGAGCAGCAGACGGTCACCACCTGGTCCGTCCCGGCGGGTGGCTACGAGGGCCGGGACACCACGGTGCGCACCACCGGCGGCGCGGCGCTCCAGCCCGGCGACATCGACCACTTCGAGGTCCGTGTCCAGGGCGGCGGAGCGCTGCTCGTCGCGGTCCCGGCGCACCACGCCTGACATCCGGCGGATCGTGCGGGCCGGGCCCGCCGCTGTCGGCCGGTCAGGCCGGAGGCTCCGCGTCCAGCGCCCGACCGAGCGCGGCGGTGACGGCGGCGGCGTACCCGGGCAGCTGCCGCTCGGCCCGACTCGCGGCCAGGGAAAGGAAGTCACCCAGGTCCCGCTCGACCCCGGCGAGCAGTCGGCGCAGCTCCTCCACCGGCAGTTCGACCACCGGGCCGTCCGGCTTCTCCGGGTCCTGGGTCAGCCGGACGATCCGGCCGAAGCGTTCGGCCCGGGCGGCGGGGTCGTGGCCGAACCAGGTGGTGCCCGAGCCGTCCGTCACGTCCAGCCAGTCGCGCCAGTCCTCCAGGCCGTTGCAGCAGCCCGGTTCGAAGACGGTGCCGGTCGCGGAGTCGGCCACCACCAGGCCGCCCGGGGCGTACGGGTGCGGCTCGGTGAGCAGCCCGTGCAGGAAGGCGCCTAGCGGGTCCGCCGGCCGGGGGCCGCGCTCGTCGGGCTGGTCGGGGGAGGGCTCGACGTCGTTGCAGCCGGCCAGCCGCCACACCGCCGTGCCCACCTCGGCCGGCGTCAACCGCCCGTTCAGCGTCAGCTCGGACGGGTCGTGGTGGCCCGTCGGCCAGAGCGTGAAGCCCTCGGGTGGGTAGATCTCCAGGACCGGTCGGATCGACATCATGGGCCGATCTCGCGCCTGGACAGCCGACCTGACCAGCGGTTTCATCGCACGTCGGCGACGCCCGGGGCCGCCCGGTCCGCCTCGGCGTCGATCCGTACGCCCGCCAGCCGGTGCATCCGCCGGCCGAGCAGGGCGGCTCCGGTGACCTTCAGCGTGGCGCGGCCGTGGCCGATCAGGGCCCGGTGGCGCAGGTGGCGGTAGCCGGCGGGCAGTTCGCCGGTGCGGCTGGCGCCCTGTTCGGGGTAGCTGTAGTCGTTCATCGATCGGTCTCCGAGGTGGTGGTCCGGGCGGTGGTTCCGGTGGTCCGGGCGGTGGTTCCGGCGGTGGTCCGGGCCGCGGCGAGCCGGCGCCAGGCGAGCAGGGCGCAGAGCGCGAAGCCGAGCGCGTTGCCGACGCCGTGGGTGGCGGCCATCCAGGTCAGGGTCGGGTGGGGGAACCCGGCGGCCCGGCCGAGCGCCCACCACAGGGCGAGCAGCATGGTGAGCGCCAGGACGGCGGAGGAGGCGGTGAGCAGCCGGGCGGTGGCCCGGGCGCCCGCGCGGGCGCGCAGTTCGCGCCAGGTGACCAGGCCGACCAGCCACATCCCCGCGCTCAGTACGGCGGCCCCGGCGAACTGCCACCAGTCGCCGAGGAAGTAGCCGGCCAGTACCAGCAGGGTGCCCGCCGGGACGCTGAGCGCCGCGCAGCGGGCGGCGGTGGAGTCCGGGCCGGTGGCGCGGCAGACCAGCCCGGCGACCAGGGAGGCGGTGAACCCGGCGTAGTGGAAGTGCGGGACGGTCAGTGCCAGGACGTGCGGCTCGAAGCCGAACAGCGGGTAGCCGGAGCGTTCGGCGACCAGGGCGATCCCGGCCACCGAGGGCGCGGCGAGCGCGGTGAGGACGGCGACCTCGGCGGGCGCGAGCGAACGGGTCCGGGCGAGCCGCAGCGGCGCGTGCAGGGCGATGGCCAGCGTGCCGAGCGCGTAGGGCGCGGCGGAGCCGGCGGCCGGGCCGCCGACGGGCAGCCAGAGCGAGAGCGCGCCGGGTACCGCGGCGAGCGGCCAGAGCCGCCGGATCCGGGTGAGTCCGGGCTCGTCGATCAGCGCGAGGCCGAGCGGGACGACGGCTCCCATGCCGAGCAGGACCAGCAGGTCGACCAGTTCCGTGGTGCCCTTTCCCATGGCGCTCCCACCTCCTTGAACGCGTTCAAATACCCCCGTCGCCGACTCTACGCGACCTCTTGAACGCGTTCAACTCTGTGTCGGAGGCCGCCCCCGTCCGGCTGGCCTGGTGTTCGCCGGGGGTGCGGCGCACCCTGGAGGAGTAACCGATGGAGGTGATCCGCCATGAAGACTCTGGTCGGTTGGCACATCGAGATGGAGTTCCGCGAGGAGGGGCCGCGGACCAGTGCGGCCGCGCTGCTGCGGCTCGGCGACGGGAGTGAACTGCGAGCCCACGGCTACAGCAGCCGGCATCCCTCCGACCCGGACCAGCTGCGGGTCGGCGAGGAGATCGCGGGGGCGCGCGCGCTCAACGAGCTCGCCTCGCAGCTGCTCACCAAGGCCCACGGTGAGATCCAGGAGGTCAGCCCGGTCCCGACCCACCCGCTGTCCTGACCCCTCGGCGGCCGGGCAGTGCCCCGGGAAAGCCGAGCGCCGGGGCCGCCCGTCCCCGGGGCCCCGGCGATCGGTGTCTCGGTCCTCCGTACGCTCGGTCTCTCCACCCTCCGTACCGGCCACCCTCCTTACCGGCTGGGTGAAGTGACGGAAGGTCAGTTGACGCTGTAGGTGGCCGGTGGCAGCCACTCCGGCCCCACCAGCCGCTGTTCCAGCGCGTTCGGCGTGATCCGGATGCCGACCGTCCCGGCCAGCCCGACCCGGAACCGGCTGCGGGCCAGTGCGATCAGCGCCGTCAGGCCGTACTTGTTGATCAGCGAGGTGCGGTAGCGCGCGGTGTCGTCGGCGCCGCAGAGCCGGGCCCGGGCCGGGACCGCGCGGCCAGTGGGGCGCCCGTGGGCGTCGCAGGGGCCGATCAGCACCCGCGGGTGGCGGCGGATCCGTTCGGCCTCGCCGGAGTGGGCCGGGGTCCAGACCCCGAGGGCGGTGCCGTCCGGCACCACCCACAGCTGGGACTCGGTCCGGCTGCCGTCCTCGCCGAAGGTGGTGAGCAGGAGGTATCTGCTGTCGGCGAGCCGGTCGGTTCGGTGGTGCACCTGTCCTCCCTGTGCCGTCGGGGGGTGCGGGTCAGCGCCCGTGGCCCTCGGTGATCTCGCGGAACTCCTCGGCGGTGGGCTTGGGGATCCGGGCGCCCTCGCCGTGGAAACCGCGGGAGAGCCGGGTCCGGGTGCGGGTGAGCACCCCCGCCGGGCGGGCCACTCCATTCTCGTCCACCGGGGCGGGCAGTTCGAGGGGGCGGGGCTGTTCGTGCGCCGTGAGCCGGTGCAGTTCCGCGGGCGAGAGCCGGGCGTGCGCCTCGGTGAACTCGCCGTGCGGCAGGCGCTTGACGACGCCGGTTTCGCGCCCGTGCAGCACCTTGTCCCGGTCCCGGCGCTGGAGGCCCAGGCACCAGCGCTTGGTGACGGCGAAGACGATCACCGGGACGGCGAAGAAGCCGGCGCGGGCGGCGTAGGTGATGGCGTTGAGTGACAGGTGCAGATGGGTGGCGATCAGGTCGTTGCCGCCGGCCACGAGTGCCACCAGGTACAGGCTGATCCAGGCGGCGCCGAGGGCGGTGCGCACGGGCGCGTTGCGCGGCCGGTCGAGCAGGTGGTGCTCCCGCTTGTCGTCGGTCACCCAGTTCTCCACGAACGGGTAGACGGCGATGGCGCCCAGTACCAGTGGGAACAGTGCGAACGGGATGAGCACCCCGAGGTTGAGGGTGTGGCCCCACAGCCCGACCTCCCAGCCGGGCATGATCCGGATCAGGCCCTCGGCGAAGCCCATGTACCAGTCCGGCTGGGCGTCGGTGGAGACCTGGTCCGGGCGGTACGGGCCGTACGCCCAGATCGGGTTGACGGTCGCGATCGCCGAGATGGCGGCGATGATGCCGAACACCAGGAAGAAGAACCCGCCGGCCTTGGCCGTGTAGACCGGCATCAGCGGCATGCCGACGACGTTCTTCTCGGTCCTGCCCGGGCCCGCCCACTGGGTGTGCTTGTGGTGGAAGACCAGGATCAGGTGCGCCACCAGCAGGCCGAGCATGATGCCCGGGATCAGCAGCACGTGGATGGTGAAGAACCGCGGCACGATGTCGTGGCCGGGGAACTCGCCCCCGAACAGGAACATCTGGACGTACGTGCCGACCAGTGGGACGGCGAGGATCGAGCCCTCGATGAACCGGATGCCGGTGCCGGAGAGCAGGTCGTCCGGCAGCGAGTAGCCGAAGAAGCCGTCCAGCATGCCGAGGAAGAGCAGCAGGAAGCCGAAGACCCAGTTGATCTCGCGCGGCTTGCGGAAGGCGCCGGTGAAGAACACCCGCATCATGTGGACGAACATGGCCGCGACGAAGACGATCGCCGCCCAGTGGTGGATCTGCCGGATCAGCAGGCCGCCGCGCACCTCGAAGCTGATGTCCACGGTGGAGGCGTAGGCCTCCGACATCGGGACGCCCCTGAGCGGTACGTAGGAGCCGGCGTAGACGACCTCGCCCATGCTGGGCTTGAAGAACAGCGTCAGCCAGACACCGGTCAGGATGATGATCAGGAAGGTGTAGAGGCAGATCTCGCCCAGCATGAAGGACCAGTGGTCCGGGAAGATCTTCCGCAGGTTCGCCCTGGCCAGGGTGTAGATCCCCAGCCGGCCGTCCGCCCAGTCGGCGGCCCGCTGCCCCCGCCCTGGGCTCTGATTCCGGGTCATGTGCACGCACCTCGGTCCGAAGGAAACGGGGAGGAGTCCCCGATTCGAGCTGGGGCCACCATAATCGGGGACCAGTCCCCACTTCTACCCGGGGGGCCTTCTCCGCGGAGCCCGGGCCGGAAACGGCGAGCGGCCCGCCCGGTGTCGTGGAAGACACCGGACGGGCCGCCTGCGCACCCGAGTGGACAGGACCCCCTGGGGTCAGTGCGCCATCACCGGCACCTCGTTCGTCGCCTCCGAGCCCGTCGCCGAGCCGGTCGCGGCGCCGGGCCGGCCGGCGTTGACGAAGGTGAAGGCGACCACGGCCGCCGCCGCCAGGATGCCGAAGGACACCCAGATAGCGGTCGAGAAGCCGTGCACCATGCCCTGGAACTGGATCGCCCGGGCGGCCTCGGGGGAGGTGGCCGAGGCGATCGCGTGCGAGGCCAGCCAGCTGGTGGTCGCGCTGGCCGCGATGGTGTTCAGCAGCGCGGTGCCGATGGCGCCGCCGACCTGCTGCGAGGTGTTGACCATGGCCGAGGCCACACCCGCGTCACGCGGCTGGACGCCGTGCGTGGCGAGGCTCATGGCCGGCATGAACGCGGTGCCCATGCCGAGGCCCATCAGGACCAGGCCGGGCAGGATCAGCGCCGGGTAGGAGGTGTCCACGCCGATGTGGGCCAGCAGGAACATGCCGGCCGAGGCGACCAGGAAGCCGGGGGCCATCAGGTACCGGGCCGGGACCCGGGTCATCAGCCGGGCACCGATCTGGGTCGAGCCGGTGATCATGCCCGCCACCATCGGCAGGAAGGCGACACCGGTCAGCACCGGGCTGTAGTCGAGCACGATCTGCAGGTAGTAGGTCAGGAAGAGGAACAGACCGAACATGCCGATCACGGCCATGCCCAGCGACAGGTACACCCCGCCGCGGTTGCGGTCGAGCACCACGCGCAGCGGCAGCAGCGGGGCCTTGACGAAGGACTCCACCGCCACGAAGGCGGCCAGCAGCACGGCGGCCGCGACGAACAGCCCGATGGTGGTGCCGGACGACCAGCCGTCCGACTCGGCGCGGGTGAAGCCGTACACCAGCGAGACCAGGCCGACGGTCACCAGCAGCACGCCGGGGACGTCCAGCTTGTTGCGGTTGCGGCCCTCGGCGGGCTCGCGGATCACCAGCACCGCGCCGGCGGCGGCCACGATGGCGAACGGGATGTTGACGAAGAACGTCCAGCGCCAGTTCATGTACTCGGTGAGCAGGCCGCCGAGGATCAGACCGATGGCGCCACCGCCACCGGCGATCGCGCCGTAGATGCCGAAGGCCTTGGCACGCTCCTTGGCCTCGGTGAAGGTCACGGCGAGCAGCGACAGCGCGGCCGGCGCGAGCAGCGCGCCGAACACGCCCTGGAGCGCGCGGGCGCCGAGCAGCATCGTGGTGTTGGCCGCGGCGCCGCCGAGCGCGGAGGCGAGGGCGAAGCCGGTCAGACCGACGACGAAGGCCCGCTTGCGGCCCCAGAGGTCCGCGATCCGGCCGCCGAACAGCAGCAGGCCGCCGAAGGCCAGCGCGTAGGCGGTGATCACCCACTGGCGGTTGCCGTCGGAGATGCCCAGGTCCCGCTGTGCGGAGGGCAGGGCGATGTTCACGATGGTCGCGTCGAGCACGACCATCAGCTGGGCGAGGCCGATGAATATCAGCGTCTTCCAGCGCCGGGGATCGGGCAGCGTCGCCGGTCGGGCGTCGGTTTGAGACATGGGGGTACTCACTTCACGGTGCGTGTGGGCGTGCGCGAACGGTCGACCGCCGTACGGGAACGGCAGGTCGCCGTACGGGCGGGCGTGGTGGAGAACGGCGTGCGGGGGCGCGGCACTGCGCCGTCCGGCGGCCGGTGTCGGTGGTCGGTGCTGGTGGGTCGGTCAGTTCTTGTTCTGGAAGTCCTCGAAGGTCGCGGCCCGGCCGGGCAGCGCCGAAGGCGCCGGCGCGCGCAGGCCGTCCAGGAAGATCTGCAGGTGCCGGTGGACGAACTCGTCGAGCAGTCCGCAGGAGGTGTTCGGCAGCGGGCGGGTCAGCTGGCTCATCGCGATGAACAGGTCGCCGTGGTCGACGTCCGGCCGCAGCTCGCCCGCGGCCCGGGCGCGCTCCATCAGCCCGCCCACGGCGGACTGGAGACGCTCCCGGACTTCGGTGAACTCCGGGTCGTGCGGGTCGAGATGGCTGCTGAACAGGGTGCAGAGGCCGCCGACCTTCTCCTCGACGGACGCGTGCGCGAACCGCTGGAGGGCGTCGAACGGGCCGTCTCCGCCAGGAGTGTCCGCCTCGGCCATCGCCAGCTCGGCACGGGCCAGGATGCGGTTCTTGACGAGCAGCACCACCTCGCGGATCAGCGCCACCCGGTCCGGGAAGTTCCGGTACAGCGTGGCATTGCCGACCCCGGCCCGCTTCGCGATCTCGTCCAGCGGCACGTCCGCGCCGAACTCGACGAACGCGTCCCGGGCCGCCAGTACGATCCGCTCCCGGTTGCGGCTCGCATCCGCACGCAACTTCGGCGTACGGACGCTCCCCGCGGGACGGACCGGCTCGGTGGCGGTGGTCACGACGACTGCTCCTCATCAGGATACGGGGAACTTCTCCCCGGTTCTTCCAACCTACTCGGAAACGGGGAATCCGTCCCCGGAATTTCCGGCATGGATGTGACCTGCGTCACATCGAGGGTTGGGGCGTTCGGCTCGGCCGTCGTCGGAGCCAGATGGCCCGTGGCCACTCGCTGGGGACCTCGTTGACCCGGAGGGTGTCCAGGCGAAGAAGGAACCGTCGTGCGCTGATCCCGGGCACGGCTTCCCCGAGGCGGCGCGGGTGGCCGCCTAGGCTGTGGGCGTCCCGGGCGGCCGGTGGGCCGTCGGAGCCGGGAGGGGCCCGGCGGTCGGGTAGGCAAGAGGAGGTTCGCGATGGGCAGC
Organism: Kitasatospora sp. NPDC056651; assembly: GCF_042792155.1. Taxonomy (NCBI): domain Bacteria; kingdom Bacillati; phylum Actinomycetota; class Actinomycetes; order Kitasatosporales; family Streptomycetaceae; genus Kitasatospora; species Kitasatospora sp. NPDC056651. Next base: position 72,103 of record NZ_JBHTWX010000018.1, read on the forward strand.
GGTGAGACGGTCGCCAGGGTGCGCTGTGTGGCGGCCGTGCCGTGCTGGGTGAGCCTGATGGCCCGGGACCTGGAGAACGCCGAGGAGTTCTACGGGCCTCTGCTCGGCTGGGAGTTCGAGCCCGGCCCGGACCGCTTCGGACCGTACGTGCACGCGGTGACCGGCGGCGAGGCGGTGGCCGGGCTGGGTGTCGCCGGGTTCGGCGCGGTCCCGCTCGCGTGGACCGGCTACTTCGGGACGGAGAGTGCCGACGCCGCCGCCGACGCGGTGCGTGAGCGCGGCGCGACGCTGGCGGTCGGCCCGCTGGCCCTCGACGCCGGCCGGGTGGCCTTCGCGGCGGACCCGGCGGGCGCGGTGTTCGGCATCTGGGAGGGCCCGCTGGGCCGGGCCCGCAGGCTGGACCTGCCCGGGGCGCCGGTCTGGATCGAGCTGCGCACCCCGGACCCGTTCGCGGCGGCGCTGTTCTACGGCGAGGTGTTCCGCTGGGACGGCCGCGACCCGGAGCGCTTCGACGTCCGCTGGGAGCACGACCGGGTGGTGCTGCGCGCCGAGGGCCACAGCGTCGCGGCGCTGGCCAAGGAGCAGGCGGGCGACCCGGCCGGGATGCCACCGCACTGGGAGGTGTCCTTCGCCGTCCCGGACGCGGACCGGGCGGTGGTCCGGGCCGAGGAACTCGGCGGCGGGGCGCTCGGACCGGCCTTCGACTCCCCGTACGGGCGGGTGGCCCGGCTGCGGGACCGCGAGGGTGCCCGGTTCGCGGTGATCAGCTCGAAGGGCTGAGTTCGAAGCTGAGCTCGAAGGACTGAGCCTGCGGTGCTCGGCCCGCGGAGCCGAGCCCGGTGCGTCGAGTCCGCGTCGCCGCGTCCGGAGCGCCGATCACTCCGGGGCGTCGAGTTCCGCCCGCTCCGCCCGCAGCCGCTCGCCCAGCGCGGCCCGCGCGGCCGCGGGCAGGGCCTTGCGGGCGGCCGGGAACAGCTGCTTCTCCTCGCCGCGCAGGTGCCGCCGCAGGGTTGCGGCGAGGCCGCCCAGCAGGGTGTCGAAGGCCGGGTCGCCCGGCGCGAGCCCCTGGAGGTCGGAGAGGTACTGCCCGATCGCCAGGTGGTCGTGGATGCTGCCGAACACCAGCGCCCCGCCGTCGGGCACGTCGTGCTGCACCAGCGGGAAGAGGTGCTCCTCCTCGTCGGCGCAGTGGGTGAAGAGCAGGTCGGTCAGCCGGGACACCAGCTCGCCGCGTTCGGGGTCGCCGGGCGGTGCCGCCTCGATCCGGTCGAGCAGCTCGACGGCCGCCCGGTGGTCGGCGGTGAACTCGCCGAGGATGTCCGGCTTGCGGCTCATGGCCGGTCCGCCTCTCGCAGGGAAGACTGCCCCCGCCGCCTTCCAGTATCCGGCGTCGGGCCGGCCGCCCGGGGAGCGTGCCCGGTCCGCGAGCAGCGCTCCGTCCGTGAGGCGTGCCCCGTCCGCGAGGCGTGCCCAGCCCGGCACGTGCGCCCCCGTCCGGGAAGTGCGCCCGGGGTGCACGCCGGTCACCCGCCGTCCCGCCGCCCGGCGAGGGCGAGCAGCCGGGTCTGCGGGCCGGCGTCCGCGGCCACCGGCAGCGGGGGGTCGAAGAGCCCGCTGCCGGAGAGGTCCCCGTACCCCGCGAACCGGCCGAGCGCGAACTCGACGAGTTCGTCCGGGAGCCGGGTGAGCCGTCCGGTGCCCTCGGCGAGGTCCCAGGAGTGGATCACCAGGTCGGTGGTGAGCTGGTCCAGGTAGTACCGGCCCGAGGTGTCCCCGAAGGAGAGGTGGACGGTCAGCTCGGTGGCACCCGGCACGGCCCAGGCCTTCCGGGCGGCTTCGGCGGCCTCGGTCCAGGCGGCGACCGGGTCGTCGCCGAGCACGTCGCCGTCGAAGCGCCCGCCGACCTCGCCGACGGTGGCGCCCATCAGCAGCTCGGGCACCCAGAGCTGTTCGCCGGTGAGGTGGTTGACCAGGTCGCGGACGGACCAGTCGGCGCACGGGGTGGGGGAGTCCCACTGGTCGGGGGTGACCAGCCGGACGCGCTCGCCGAAGGCGGTCAGCGCCTCGGGGTACGGGGTGCCGGTCCGTGGCGCCGCCGGGTGTTGCCTGTGTTGGGCCATGCCTCCACCCTCCCCGCCGCGCGCGGGGCCCGCGAGTCGCCGATGGACCGTCAGTTGTTCAAATTCGAACTTCGCGGTACGGTCGGGAGAGCGGCAGGTTCAAATTTGAACAATGGCCCCGGGTGACGATCCGCGCCGGCCGCATCACCACACCCCTTGCACGCGTCCGGCCCGTGCCGGACGACGACCGAACCCCGATCGATGGAGACGCGCATGCCGAGCAGCAGCCCGAGCACGACCGCCGCCACCACCACCGTCAGCCCGGCCCGGGACACCTCCGGGCCCGCGACGACCTCCCCGCACGCCTATGACGCCGGACTCCTGCTCCTGCGCTTGGTCCTCGGCCTGACGATGGCCGCGCACGGCAGCCAGAAGCTGTTCGGCTGGTTCGGTGGCGGCGGGATCGACGGCACCGGTCAGTTCTTCACCATGAGCGGCTACCCGGCCGGCCACGCCATGGCCGTGGTCGCCGGACTCACCGAGACGCTGGGCGGACTCGCCCTCGCCGTGGGCCTGCTGACCCCGCTGGCGGGTGCGGCGATCGTCGGCACGATGGTCAACGCGGTGGCCGTCACCTGGGGCGGCGGCTTCTTCGCCCCGAAGGGCAGCGAGTACGAGCTGCTGCTGACGGCCGGTGCGGCCGCGCTCGCCCTGACCGGCCCCGGCCGTTACGCCGTGGACCGCTTCCTCCCGGTGGTGCGGGCGCACCGCCTGGCGTACGGCGTGGCCGCCGTCGTGGTCGGCCTGGTGACGGCGGGCGTGATCCTGCTGCTCCGCAAGTAGCAGTCCTCGCGATGAGGCCCAACCGTCCGTATCGGCGGGGGTCTTGAGGATCGGCCGAGGAATCGGCCCGGAGGCCGTGGTGGCGAACCGTCACCACGGCCTCCTTGCGTTTCCCCCGCAATCCGCGCACAGCGCCCAGGGTTCCCAAGGCCATGTGAGATGTGCCATGGTACATGTCACACCCCCCACCGTGTTCACGGCGGACCCGCCCCACGCGGCGCCGCCGCCAACGGTCCTCGACACCCCCACCGGCCGCGCCCCAACTCGCGGCCGACGACGGCCCGGAGGCCCCCACGTGAGCCCTTCCCGTCTGCCGCGATTCCCGCGGCCGGCAAGCTTGTTGACGTTGCTGCTGTCCCTGTTCCTGGCGGTCGGACTGTTCGCCCCGCAGAGCCAGGCCGCGCCCGCCGCTCCCGGCGGCGCCCCCGCCGCCGGCACCCCGGCCGGGCCGGCCCCGCAGCCCGCCACCGGCGCACCCCAACCCGCCGACGGCGAGCGGCAGTCGGCGTCGGCCGACCGGCGCTCCCCGCTGCCGCTCGACACCCGGCCGGCCGAGGTGCGGCGGCCCACCACACCCAACGGCCTCGCCGCGACCGCCCAACAGGCCTGCAGCACCGGTGACTTCACCGGCCGGACCGGAAGCGACCTGGTCCAGCACGTCAAGGCGGCCGACATCTCCTGCATCAACAGCCTGTTCCAGCTCACCGGCGGCGACGCGCGGGGCGCGTTCCGCGAGGAGCAGATGACCACGGTGGCCTACGCGCTGCGCGACGCGGCGGGCAGCTACCCGGGCGACGACTCCACCTCCGTCGAGCAGTTGGTGCTGTTCCTGCGCGCCGGCTACTACGCGCAGTGGTACCACCCGGGTGACGTCGGCACGTACGGCACCGCCCTCCAGACCGCGATCCGCTCCGGGCTGGACGCGTTCTTCGGCAGCACCCACTCGCGCGACGTCAGCCAGGGCAACGCGCCCATCCTGGGCGAGGCCGTCACCCTGGTCGACAGCGCGCAGGAGAACATTCGCTACCTGCCGGTGGTCAAGCGGCTGCTGACCGACTACACCGGCTCCACCTGGAACCCGGCCGGCATGGCCTGGGGCCTCAACCCGGTGTTCACCGTGCTGTTCCGCGGCCACCAGGTCCCCGGCTTCGACGCGGCCGTCGAGGCCGACCCGAGCGTGCTGGACGCGCTGTCGGGCTTCGCCGCCCGCAACAACGACCTGCTCGGCGGCGACTACGGGGTGCTGGTCTACAACGGGGCCAAGGAGCTGACCCGCTTCCTGAAGGACACCGCGCTCCAGGCCAAGGTCCGTCCGCTGGCCAAGGCGCTGGTCGACACGTCGGCACCGAACGGGCGCACCGTCTTCCAGTGGGCCGCGGTCGCCGAGGCGGTCGGCTACTACGACGCCGCCAACTGCTCCTACTACGGCACCTGCAACGCCCCCGACCGGCTCAAGGCGGGCGTGCTGACCGTGAACTACACCTGTAGCCCGAGCATCAAGCTGATCGCCCAGGCGCTGGACACCACCCAGCTGGGCACCGCCTGCACCAGCCTGACCGGCCAGGACGCGTTCTTCCACTCGGTGGTCCGGGACAACGGCCCGGTCAAGGACGACCTGAACAGCACGATCGAGGTCGTGGTCTTCCACTCCTCGCTCGACTACCAGGTGCTGGCCGCCGCGATCTACGGCATCGACACCAACAACGGCGGCATGTACCTGGAGGGCAAGCCCGCCACGGTCGGCAACCAGCCGCGCTTCCTCTGCTACGAGGCCGAGTGGGTCCGCCCCGCCTTCCAGATCTGGAACCTCAACCACGAGTACACCCACTACCTCGACGGCCGGTTCGACATGTACGGCGACTTCGACGCCGGCATGACCACCCCGACCGTCTGGTGGGTCGAGGGCTTCGCCGAGTACGTCTCCTACTCCTACCGCAAGGTGGCCGACGACGGCGCCATCGCGGTGGCCGGGCAGCACACCTACAAGCTGAGCGACCTCTTCGACACCGGCTACGGCGACCAGGACCGGGTCTACCGTTGGGGCTACCTCGCCGTCCGCTACATGCTGGAGCAGCACCGCTCCGACGTGGACGCCGTCCTCGCCAAGTACCGGACGGGGGACTGGGCGGGCGCCCGCACCCTGCTGAAGACCACCATCGGCACCCGCTACGACGCCGACTTCGACAGCTGGCTGACCGCGTGCGCGAACGGCGCCTGCGCCACTACCCCGACCCTGCCGCAGGTGCCCGAGTGCGCCGCCGCCGACACCCGGCGGCTGGACGCCGGCTGCGCCCGCAGCAACGTCGCGGCCACCACGGGCAACTATGCGCACTTCTACCTCCTGGTGCCGGCCGGCACCAAGCAGGTGAAGGTCACCACCAGCGGCGGCACCGGCAACGGCGACCTCTACTACAACCCGACGAGCTGGGCGTACACCGGCAGCTACACCGCGCGCTCGGCGGGCCCGGACAACTCCGAGACGCTGACCGTCACCGACCCGCCGGCCGGCTACGTCTACTTCAGCCTCTACGCCCAGCAGGGCTTCAGCGGGGTGAGCGTCACGGCCACCATGTGAGCCGACCCGAACCGAACCGAACCGAGCCGACCCGAACCGAACCGCCGGGTGAGTCCGCCCGGCGAACGGACCGGTGACCGCCCCGGGCGGAGCGCTGCGGCGCCCCGCCCGGGGCGCGGTGTCGTCGTCCGGGGTGCCGTCGTCCAGGAGTGGGGCCGCCGTCCAGAGGTGTCCTACGCGCCGACCCGCACCAGCGCCAGGGTGATGTTGTCCGGCCCGCCGGCCTCGATGGCCGCCTTCCACAGCTCGAACGCCGCCTTGCCGTCCGAGCGGTCCGACCCCTCGTACGACCGTTCCAGCAGCCCGGCCAGCTCCTCCTCGGGCGCCGGGTCGGTCAGGCCGTCGCTGCACACCAGGTACCGGTCCCCGGCGGTCAGCGGCGCGGCCCGGACGTGCGGTTCGACGAAGGTGAGCCCGAGCGAGCCGCCCAGGGTCTGGGTGACCACCGAGGTGGTGCGCCGCCCGGGCGGCAGCGGCGGACTGTCGTCGACGCTCACCCGGCGCAGCCCGTCCCCGGTGATCCGGTAGACCCGGCTGTCGCCGACGTTGAAGGCCAGCGTCCGCTCGGGCAGCAGCACCAGCCCGGCGACGGTGGTGCCCATCGCGGCGAGTTCCGGCTCCTCGGCGGCCGCCGCGTAGACGGCCCGGTTGCACGCCTGGAGCTCCTCGCGGACGGCCTCCTCGCCGTCCAGGGCCCCTCCGGCGAGGGCGAGCCGACGGGCGACCAGGGCGCTGGCCACCTCGCCGCCGGGGTGGCCGCCCAGTCCGTCGGCCACCGCGACCACGCAGGGTGGACCGAGCGGGAAGAGCAGGGTCTGCGGGTTGGCGGTCACGGTGGCGCAGAGCGTCCACGGTCCGACCGTGAGGCTGTCCTCGTTGCGCTCCCGCACCAGGCCCTCGTGGCTCAGCGCGCTCACCGCGATGTACGGACCCATCGTCCGCCGCCCTTCCGGAGCCTTCCCTCGTCCGCCCCGCGCCTTCCCTTGCCTGCCCGCGCCTTCCATTGTCCCCGCAGGGAACGGGGGGCAGCCAGGGGGAATATCCACCCCTACCCGGATGCTAAAGTCGTTGAAAGTTTTACTACCTGGGATCTGGTGAGCAGCATGCAGTTCGGAATCTTCTCCGTCGGCGACGTGACGACCGACCCCACGACCGGCCGCACCCCGAGCGAGCACGAGCGGATCAAGGCCATGGTGGCCATCGCCCGCAAGGCCGAGGAGGTCGGCCTGGACGTCTTCGCCATGGGCGAGCACCACAACCCGCCGTTCGTCCCGTCCTCGCCGACGACCATGCTCGGCTACATCGCCGCGCAGACCGACCGCATCATCCTGTCCACCTCGACCACGCTGATCACCACCAACGACCCGGTGAAGATCGCCGAGGACTACGCGATGCTCCAGCACCTGGCCGAGGGCCGGGTGGACGTCATGATGGGCCGCGGCAACACCGGCCCGGTCTACCCGTGGTTCGGCAAGGACATCCGCCAGGGCATCCCGCTCGCGATCGAGAACTACGCGCTGCTGCGCCAGCTGTGGCGCGAGGAGGTCGTGGACTGGCAGGGCCGCTTCCGCACCCCGCTCCAGGGCTTCACCTCCACCCCGCGCCCGCTGGACGACGTCCCGCCGTTCGTCTGGCACGGCTCGATCCGCAGCCCGGAGATCGCCGAGCAGGCCGCCTACTACGGTGACGGCTTCTTCGCGAACAACATCTTCTGGCCCAAGGAGCACTTCCGGAAGCTGATCGAGCTCTACCGCGAGCGCTACGCCCACTACGGCCACGGCACGCCCGAGCAGGCGATCGTCGGCCTCGGCGGGCAGGTGTTCATGCGCAGGAACTCCCAGGACGCGGTGCGCGAGTTCCGCCCGTACTTCGACAACGCGCCGGTGTACGGCCACGGGCCCTCGCTGGAGGAGTTCACCGAGCAGACCCCGCTGACCGTGGGCAGCCCGCAGGAGGTCATCGAGAAGACCCTGACCTTCCGCGAGACCTTCGGCGACTACCAGCGCCAGCTGTTCCTGATGGACCACGCCGGCCTGCCGCTGAAGACGGTGCTGGAGCAGCTGGACCTGCTCGGCGAGGAGGTCGTGCCGGTGCTGCGCGAGGAGTTCGCCAAGGGTCGCCCGGCCGAGGTGCCGGACGGGCCGACCCACGCCGCGCTGGTCGCGGCCCGGGACGCCCACGAGAACGAGACGACGGAGGTGGCCGAGTGACCGCGTACAAGCTGGTGGTGGTGAGCGCCGGACTGAGCAAGCCGTCCTCGACGCGGCTGCTGGCAGACCGGCTCACCGAGTCGACCGTGCGCCGACTCGCCCAGGAGGGGCGGGAGGTGGACGTCACCGTGGTCGAACTGCGCGACCTGGCGGTGGAGATCGCCAACAACTTCGTCACCGGCTTCCCCGGCGCCGGGCTGCGCGCGGCGATCGAGGCGGTGTCGGAGGCGGACGCCCTGATCGCGGTGACGCCGGTCTTCAAGGCCTCGTACAGCGGTCTGTTCAAGTCCTTCTTCGACGTGATCGACGACGACGTGCTCACCGGCAAGCCGGTGCTGATCGCCGCCACCGGCGGCACGCCCCGGCACTCGCTGGTCCTGGACCACGCCGTGCGCCCGCTGTTCGGCTACCTGCGCGCGGTGGTGCCGCCGACCGGCGTCTACGCGGCCACCGACGACTGGGGCGCGGCGGGGGACGGGCGCACCGACGGCCTGCCGCGCCGGATCGACCGGGCGGCCGGCGAGCTGGCGGCCCTGCTGGCCGGGCGCGGCCCGGCGGGACCGGCGCTGCCCGAACAGGTGGTGCCGTTCGCCGAGCAGCTGGCGGCGCTGCGGGCCTGAGCCCGGACGGGAGAGCGGCGGCGAAGGGCCGGGACAGGGCCCACCGAGGGGCGGGTGCGCGGACAGGGCGCGCCCGCCCCTTCGGCGTGCCCGGTCAGGTCGTTCGGGACCGGCCCTCCCGGGCGTCGTGCGCCTGACACTCGCTCGGGCGGGCGCGCCGGATCAGCCGAACGGCCCGGTCGGAAACGGCCTGCGACAGGGCCGTTCGACTCAACCGGCGGGGCCGTTCGGCTGTGTGTCGAACGCGCCGAAACATCCCCTTTGCGGTGTAATCGTGCCCATGATCAGATTAGTACTGGTCCGCCCCCTCATCGGAAGCTCCGAGCCCGGTGCCCGCGATCCGTACCGCGAACGGCGGCGCCGGTGAACCTGCTGCGGGAGAACCCCGTCCTCGCACTGTTCGTCTGCCTCGCGCTCGGCTACCTGGTCGGCAAACTGCGCGTCGGGCCGATCCAACTCGGCGGGATCTGCGGCACGTTGATCGTCGCCATGCTGATCGGCAGCCGGCACGTCAGTGTCCACGCCGACGTCAAGAACGTCGCCTTCGCGCTGTTCATCTTCTCGCTCGGCTACATCGCCGGCCCCCAGTTCTTCGCCAACCTCAACGCCAAGGGCCTGCGCTTCGCGGTGCTCTGCGTGCTGGAGGCGGTGCTGGTCGTCGGGATGGCCTACGGCATCGGCAAGGCCTTCGACCTGGACGTCGGCACCGCGGCCGGCATCCTGGCCGGGGCGGCCACCGAGTCGGCCGTGGTCGGCACCGCGCAGGAGGCGATCTCCAACCTCCCGGGCATCGGCGCCGACCAGTCCGCTCAGTTGCAGAACCACGTGGCCGCCGCCTACTCGGTCTGCTACCTCTTCGGCCTGATCTCGATCGTGCTGCTGACCAGCCAGATCTTCCCGCTGCTCATGCGGATCAAGCTGCCCGACGCCTCCCGGGAGCTGTGGCAGCGGATGCGCGGCGGCGAGGGCACCCTGGCCGGCGACGAGCAGCCCGCCCTGCCCCAACTGGTCGGCCGCACCTACCTGGTCTCCCAAGGCGAGGGCTCGACCATCTCCCGGGTCGAGGAGATCCAGCCGAGCCTGGTCACCGTCGAGGGCGTCCGACGGGCCGGCCGCACCCTCCACCCCGAGCCGGACTTCCGGCTGCGCCGCGGTGACCTGGTGCTGCTGGTCGGCCGCCGCGAGGCGGTCATCGACACCGGCCACGAGCTGGGCCCGGAGACCTCCGGCGTGCCCGGCCTGGACAGTCCGCTGGTGGTCCGCGACGTCGTCCTCACCAACAAGGACTTCGTCGGCCGGACGGCGGGGCGGCTGGCCGAGGAGCAGCCCTCCTCGACCTCCGGGATCTACCTGACCGACATCCAGCGGGTCGACCAGCACCTGCCCGCCGTCCCCGACACCGAACTGCACCGCGGCGACACCGTGACCGTCACCGGCGCCCGGTCGGCCGTCGAACGGTTCGCCGCCAAGGCCGGCATCGGCATCCGCAAGGACGCCATCGACTACATCTACATCAGCCTCGGCATCTGCGTCGGCGTGCTGATCGGCCTGCTCACCGCGCACGTCGGGAACGCCGCGCTCTCGCTCGGCACCGGCGGCGGCTGCCTGGTCTCCGGCCTGGTCTTCGGCTGGTTCCGCGCCCAGCGACCCACCTTCGGCGCCTACCCGCCGGTCGCCGCGCAGACCGCCAAGGACCTCGGGCTCTCCGTCTTCATCGCGGTCACCGGCCTGGCCGCCGGCCCGGACGCGGCCGCGCTGCTGCGGGACCACCCGGTGCTGCTGCCGCTCTCCGGCATCCTGATGGTCACCGTCCCCGCGATGCTCTCGCTGTTCGTCGGCCGCAGGCTGCTGAAGATCGAGCCGCCGATCCTGGTCGGCGCCATCGCGGGCCAGCAGTGCAGCACCCCGGCGATCACCACCGTCACCAACGTCGCGCAGAGCAGCATCCCGATGCTGGGCTACACGATCACCTACACCATCTCGAACTTCCTGCTCCCGCTCACCGGTCCGATCCTGGTCGGATTGCTGGGGACCTGAATTGACGAACCGTCAGGCACGTCCACCGCCGCCGCCGGGTGACGAGAGGGGAGGGGCCCGTGGGCCGGATCACCGACCACGTCTTCAGGCCGTACCCGGAACCGCCGATCTTCCCGACCAAGGAGAGTTGAGGAACGCCATGACGAAGCCCACCGTCGGCCGAGAGGAGATCCGCCGACTGGCCCGGCTCAGCCCCTTCGAGCTGAAGGCCGAGTTCATCCGGCTCGCCGAGGCCTACCAGCGCGACGAGCCCGGGCAGAAGGGCAAGAGCGCGGCCCACATGCTCAACGCCGGCCGCGGCAACCCGAACTGGGTCTGCACCGGCCCCCGTGAGGCCTTCCTCGCTCTCGGCCACTTCTCGCTCGCGGAGAGCCGCCGGGTGTGGACCGCCGACGACCTCGGCGGCATGCCCGAGCGCTCCGGCATCGACGGCCGCTTCGACGCCTTCGTCCGCAGCCACCCCGAGCTGCCCGGCATCGAACTGCTCCGGCGCGGCGTCGAACTCGCCGTCGACCGCTTCGGGTTCGACCGCGAGGCCTTCCTCCACGAACTCGCCGACGCGAGCATCGGCGACAACTACCCGGTTCCCGACCGGATGCTGAAGCACGCCGAGCTGATCGTCCGCGGCTACCTCCAGGAGGAGCTGATGGACCGGCGGCCCCCGTCGCCGACACAGCCCGAACTGTTCGCCACCGAGGGCGGCACCGCCGCGATGTGCTACGTCTTCGACTCCCTGATGAAGAACGGCCTGCTGCACAAGGGTGACAAGATCGCCCTGATGGTGCCGGTGTTCACCCCGTACATCGAGATCCCCGAACTGGACACCTACGACTTCGACGTCGTCGAGATCGAGGCCGGCAAGCTGGTCGAGACCGGCGTGCGGGAGTGGCGCTACCCGGCCGAGGAGGTCGCCAAGCTGGCCGACCCCGAGATCAAGCTGCTCTGCCTGGTCAACCCCAGCAACCCGCCCTCGCTCGCGTTGTCCCGGCAGGTCACCGAGCAGATCAAGCAGATCGTGGCCACCGCCAACCCCGACCTGCTGATCGTCACCGACGACGTCTACGGCACCTTCGTGGACGGCTTCCGCAGCCTGGCCGCCGACCTGCCCCGCAACACCCTGCTGGTCTACTCGTACTCCAAGCACTACGGCGCCACCGGCCACCGCCTCGGCGTGATCGGCCTGGACCGGGACAACGTGATCGACGAACTGATCGCCGCCCTCCCGGCGGAACAGCGGGAGCGCCTCGCGAAGCGGTACGGCACGCTCAGCCTGGAACCCGAGAAGATCCGCTTCATCGACCGGCTGGTCGCCGACTCCCGGCAGGTCGCCCTCAACCACACCGCGGGGCTGAGCCTGCCGCAGCAGGTCCAGATGGTGCTCTTCTCGCTGTTCGCGCTGCTGCCCGAGGGCAAGGCGTACAAGGCCCGGGTGCGGGGCATCGTCCGCCGGCGGCTCGACCTGCTGATGGAGGGCTCCGGGATGAAGATCGCGGACGACCCCGGGCGGGCCGGCTACTACATCGAACTCGACCTGCTGGCCGAGGCCGAGCAGGTCGCGGGCAAGGACTTCGCGACCTTCCTGGAGAAGGACTACGAGCCCACCGAGCCGCTGTTCCGGCTCGCCGAGCAGACCGGCGTGGTGCTGCTCAACGGAGGCGGCTTCGACGGGCCCGAGTGGTCGGTCCGGGTCTCGCTCGCCAACCTCGACGACCTCGACTATCTGAAGATCGGGCACCACCTGAAGCAGATCTTCGACGACTACCGCGCCGAGTGGGAAGCCGCCCGGGCGTCCCGAGGAGCATCGTGACCATGAAACCCGAACAGTACGGCGTCTCAGCCTCGGCCTCGGCCTCCGCCTCCGTCCCTGCGTCCGACTCCGCTCCCGCCCCGCAGGCGGTGCTGTCACCGCTGACCAGCGCGGCGGTCTTCCTGGTGCTCACCGTCCGGCCGGGCGGCGAGGCCGCCGTCCGCGAGCTGCTGCCCGATCTCGCCGGGCTACGCCGCGCGGTCGGCTTCCGGGCCCCCGAAGGCGGCCTCACCTGCGTCACCGGGATCGGCTCCGACCTCTGGGACCGCCTGTTCGACGGCCCCCGGCCGGCCTCCCTGCACCCCTTCCAGGAGGTGGCCGGCGCCCGCCACCGGGCCCCGGCCACCCCGGGCGACCTGCTGCTGCACCTGCGGGCCGAACGGATGGACCTCTGCTTCGAACTCGCCACGCGGTTCCTCGACCGGCTCTCCGGGGCGGTCACGGTCGCCGACTCCGTCCAGGGCTTCGCGTACTTCGACGACCGGGACCTGCTCGGCTTCGTCGACGGCACCGAGAACCCGGAGGGCCGGGCCGCCGAGCGCGCGGCCCTGATCGGCGCCGAGGACCCGGAGTTCACCGGCGGCAGCTACGTCATCGTGCAGAAGTACCGGCACGACATGGACAAGTGGAACGCGCTGAGCGTCGAACAGCAGGAGGGGGCGGTCGGCCGCACCAAGCTCACCGACATCGAGCTCTCCGACGACGCCAAGCCCGCCGACTCGCACGTGGCGCTCACCGTGATCACCGGGCCGGACGGCGGGGAACGGAAGATCGTCCGCTTCAACATGCCGTACGCCACGTTCGGCTCCGCGGGCCGCGGCGGCGAGGCCGGCACCTACTTCATCGGCTACGCCGCCGACCCCGGGGTGACCGAGGAGATGCTGCGCAACATGTTCGTCGGCAGACCGCCCGGCACCACCGACCGGCTGCTCGACTTCTCCACCGCCGTCACCGGCTCGCTGTTCTTCGTACCGACCGCCGACTTCCTCGACGCCCCGCCCCCGTCGGCCGCGCCCTCCGACGCTCCGGCCGCCGCCTCCACCCCGGCCCCCGGCGACGGCTCGCTCGGCATCGGCAGCCTCAAACAGACCCCCTGAACAGGACCACGCCCATGAACAACCTCCACCGGGACCTCGCCCCGATCTCCGCCGCCGCGTGGGAGGAGATCGAGGAGGAAGCCCGCCAGACCTTCAGGCTCCACATCGCCGGCCGCCGGGTGGTCGACCTCAACGGCCCCGGGGGCGCCACCCTCGCCGCCGTCGGCACCGGCCACCTGACCGCCATCGACCCCCCGGCCGACGGGATCCAGGCCCGTGCCCGCACCGCCCAGCCGGTGGTCGAGCTGCGCGTCCCCTTCACCGTCCGCCGCGACGCGGTGGACGACGTCGAACGCGGCTCCCGGGACTCCGACTGGCAGCCCGTCAAGGACGCCGCCCGCCGCCTCGCCCTGGCCGAGGACCGCGCCGTGTTCGAGGGATACCGCGCCGCCGACGTCGAGGGCATCCGCGCCGCTTCCACCAACCCCCCGGTCCAGCTCCCCGACGACGTCCGCGAGTACCCGGAGGCGGTCAGCCGTGCCCTCACCGCCCTCCGCCTCGCGGGCGTCGGCGGCCCCTACTCGCTGCTGCTCGGCGCCGCGGCCTTCACCGCCGTCAACGAGACCAGCGACCACGGCCACCCGGTCCACAACCACCTCGCCCGCCTCCTCGACGGCGACATCATCTGGGCGCCGGCCATCGAGGGCGCCTACCTGCTGTCCACCCGCGGTGGCGACTTCGAGCTCTTCCTCGGCCAGGACGCCTCAGTGGGCTACCTCTCCCACGACGCCGAAACGATTCAGCTCTACCTTCAGGAGAGCCTGACTTTCCGGGTCTACACGGGAGAGGCAGCCGTTGTCCTACGCGGTTAGCACCAGATCGAGCTCGACGCGAGGATGTCGGCGGCTATGTGGACTACACAGATGAACGTGCTCATGGCGCACTTGCTTTCTGGTCCGATTCGGTCGGCAGGGGCCGCTTGTGGCGTAGAGACTCGCACAGCCGGGTGAGCAGGTTCAAATCTGCATCCGAATCTCGAACTCAGATTCGAAGAATGGCGATTCTATGAAGGATGTGATCCCACCTCGTCAATCGCTGATCGGATCCGTGCGACCTCGTCCGCGATGCCGACCTTCTCCGCCAAAGTGAGGGCCGCTGTCAGATGGGCGAGGGCGGCTGGCCGACTTCCGGTCACCACCTCGCAGCGGCCCAGGCCGCGCAGAGCGGCCGCCTGTTCGCGGGCGGTGCCGATGGAACGTGCCAGGTCCAGGGCGAGGGCGTGCTGCTCCCGGGCCTCCCTGCTCCGACCGGCGGCGAGCAGGGTCTGGCCGAGCCCGTTGCGGCCGTCAGCCTCGTGGCGGACGGCTCCGAATTCACGGAAAGTCGCCAGGGCGGACCGGTAGAGCGCGAGGGCGGTTTCGAGCTCGCCAGGGATTTCCAGTGTTTCCGCGAGGTTGGCGCGGGCTATGGACAGATCCAGTGGAGGAATGGCTTCGCCTGCGCTTTTCAGAATCCGTTCGAAGATCTCCCTTGCCGCTGAAGTTCGCCCGGCGCTGAGGTAGAGCTCCCCGAAATTGTTCAGGATTCGAAATTCGAGAGTCCGGTCGTCGAATCTCCGGGCCAGTGGCAATGCGATGTCGTAGACGGCGCGGGCCGATTCCTCGTCTCCCACCGACCGGTGCAGGATGCCAATGTTGACGAGGCAGCGAGTGGCGTTCCACTGGTCGCCCTGTTCCTCTCGAATGGCCAGTACTTCTTGCTGGATCGCAAGTGCCTCATGGAGTCGGGTCTGTTCCCAGCGCAGCCGTCCGAGCAGGTTGAGACTGTTCGCCGCCGCGTCCAGGTCGCCCTCAGCGCGGGCGAGGCCGAGCCCGCGCTCCAGGGCTGTGGCGGCTGGCTCGTAGCGGGAGGCGTTGGCGAGCGTCGCTCCCAGGTCGATCAGGGCCCGCGCCTCCTGCCGGTGGTTCGCCTGCGACCGCCAGTGGACTGCCGCCGCTCGGTGCATGTCCTGCGCCTCGCTCCAGTAGGCCTCGGCGTCCAGGTGGCCGGCCAGGACGTGGGCGAGCCAGGCACTCTGCTCGGCGAGTCCGACCCGGGGTGCGTGCGCGGCCAGCGCGATCAGGTTGGCGTGTTCGATATCCAGCCAAGTCCGCGCGTATTCCGGTGAGTTCATCTCGATGTCGCTCAACACATCTGCCAGATCGATGAGTTGTTGATCCCCTGGAAGTCGGGTTCTTGATCTATGGGGATAGAGCAGCCGGTCCGCGTGGTCGGCGGCATGCAGGGTGAAGCGGAGCAGCCGTTCGGTCGCGGCTTCCCGTTGGTCCTGTTCCACCTCCAAGGCCACCGCGAACTCGCGCAACAGATCGTGCAGTTGGTAGCGGTCGGGGGAGATCTCGATGATCAGATGGACGTTCAGCAGCGCCTCCAGCACCTCATCCGTTTTATCGAGTTTCCAGCCGAACAGAGCCGCCGCCGCGTGCACGCCGAAATCCGGTCCCGGATGGAGGCCCAGAAGCCGGAAGGCGGATCGCTGGCCGGCGGAGAGGCAGCGGTACGACAGCTCGAAGACCTGGGCGATGCTGCCCGAGTTGGTGCGGATCTCCGCGAGGCGGCCGCCTTCGCGGGAGAGCCGCCGGACGAGGTGGCCGAGGGTCCAGGACGGGCGACCCTTGAAGCGGCTGGCGATGATCTCGATCGCGAGAGGCAGGTAGGCGCAGCGTTCGACGATCTCGATGACGCTCTCGGTGTCCGTGGAGCGTTCGGGCCCCACCACGTCGGTGAACAGGGCCACCGCGTCGTCCACGGTCAGCACGCCCAGGAACACCGGACGGGCGCCGGGGAGTTCGGTCAGGCGCTGGCGGCTGGTGACGATCACCAGGGCGGTCGGCGCGGGCGGCAGCAGCGGGCGGACCTGGGCGGCGTTCGAGGCATCGTCGAGCACGACCACGGCGCGGCGCGAGGAGAGCGTCTCGGCGCACAGGGCGAACACCTCGTCGGCGTCGAGCGGGATGGTGGTGGCGGGCACGCCGAGGCGTCTGAGCAGCAGGGCGCCCGCGGCCTCTGACGTCAGCGGCGGCTGGTTGCCGACGTGGGCGCGGAGGTTGAGGTAGACGTAGCCGTCCGGGAAGTGCTCGCGCATCAGGTCGGCCGCGTGCAGGGCGAGGGTGGTCTTGCCGACCCCGGGCATGCCGAGGATCGCCGAGACGGTCACCACGCCCCCCTGGGCGAGCCGGGCGTCGGGGCCGGGCAGCACGCGCCGGAGGTCGCCCTCCCGGCCGATCAGCCGGTGCCGCCCGGGGACGTCCGCGGGCGGGGTGGCCGGTGGGTCGGGGGTCAGGGCGACCGTCGTCCGCTCGGCCGTTCCGGGGAACGGTTCGCCGCGCAGCATCAACTGGTGGAGCCGGGTGAGGGGCTCGCCGGGCGCGGTGGCGAAGTCGGCGTGGAGGAGGCGGGCGACGGTCGGGTAGACGGTCAGCGCGTCGGCCTGTCGGCCGACGGCGTAGAGCGCGGTCATCAGGTGGCCGGCGAGCCGTTCGTCGGTGGGGCGCTCCTCGTGCAGGGCGGTGAGTTCGGGGATCAGTTCGGCGAAGCGGCCGATGCGCAGGTCGATCTCGATCCGGCGCAGCGTGGTGATGAAGTGCTGGTCGGTCATGGCGGCGCGGGTGGTCTGGGCCCAGGTGCCGGGCAGGCCGGCCAGCGGTTCGCCGCACCACAGGCTCATGGCCCGGCTCAGGACGGTTCTGGCCTGGTGGTCCTGTCCGTTCTCGGCGAGTCGTCCGGCATTGTCGGAGAGGTCCAGATATCGGTGCCAGTCAATCAGCATGGGGTCTGCCTGCAGAGTGTACGCATGCGACTTTGTCTCGATCGTCGGCGCTTCCCGGAGGTCTTTCGCCCCGGCGGACCGGGTCGCCTGTCGCAGCAGTCCGCGCAGGTGGGAAACGTGACTGTAGAGGCTGGTCAACGCGCTGGGCGGGGGGTCTTCGCCCCACAGTCGGTATACGAGCGAGGTGTGGGAGAGAGGCCTTCCGGCCTCCAGGGCCAGAGCGGCCAGCAATTGCCGTCGCTTGTCGGACGGAATCGCCAACGGCTCTCCGTTCACCGACAGTTCAACTGAACCAAGGAGATGGAACTTCACGCGACGCCCCCCGCCGGTTGGCTACCAGCTTGCTGTGTCGCGGGTGAGCATCGCATGCGGCCGGGGCAACCGGCCATACCATTGCGGGGTTCCACTCCGGCGTCTCTGGGAATAAACTCGACATGACGATATGTCATGTGCTAGTGCCGAATCGATAATTCGCGCGAGGCCGGGGGGCCCAGTGACAGGATCGACCGTGCTCGGCGGGTGCCCGTGAACGACGTCAACCTGCCCTACGAAGTGGTGCGGAACTCGCTGGCCGGCGCGGCGACGGTCTCCGGCCCGGTGGTGCAGGCCGGCTCGATCCACGGCGGACTGCACCTGCACGGCCCTCCCAATCTGCCCACGCCGCGACAACTCCCGCCCTGTCCCCGCAGGTTGATCGGGCGGGAGGTCGAACTGGCCGAGCTCGACCGGTCGCTGAGCGACGATGTCACCGCAGCGGACGTCACCGTCGTGGTGACCGGCCCCGCCGGGGTCGGGAAGACGGCACTGGCCGCCCAGTGGCTGCGCGGTCAGGCCGGCCGCTTCCCGGACGGCCAGCTCTACGCCGACCTGCGCGGCTACGCGTCCGGCGGCCCCGCCGACCCCACCGAAGCCCTCGGTGGCTTCCTGCGGGCCTTCGGGATCTCGCCGGTGCCCGGGAGCCTGGCGGAGGGCGCCGCGCTCTGGCGCTCGCTGGCGGCGGAGCGGCGGATCGCGGTGCTGCTGGACAACGCCTCGACGGCCGCCCAAGTGCGGCCGCTGCTGCCCGGCTCGGACCACACGGTGGTCGTGGTGACCAGCCGCCGCCGGCTCACCGGACTGGGCATCGACGGGGCAGTGTTCCGGCCGCTGACCCCGCTCGCACCGGAGGCGTCCACCGAGATCCTGGCCGAGCGGGTCGGCAGACGGCGGGTGGTCGACGAGCACGAGGCCGCGGCCGAGGTGGTGGACGCCTGTGCCGGGCTCCCGCTGGCGATCTGCCTGGCGGCCGCCCGGATCGCGGCGCGCCCGGCACAGTCGCTCGCCGCGACTGCGGAGATACTCGGGCGCGGTACCGAGCGGCTGGCGGCGCTGAACGTGGAGGGCGAGACGGTGGAGGATCTGCTGGACGCCTCCTACGGAGTGCTGGCGCCGGACGCCGCCCGGCTCTACGGCCTGCTGGGCCTGCTGCCTTTCCCCGGGTTCACCTTGGAGAACGCCGCCGTCCTCGCGGACGTGGAACCGGCCGAGGCCGACCGGCTGTTGGACGCCCTGGCCGACGTACACCTGCTGGAGGAGACGGGGCCGGAGCGGTTCCGCTTCCACGACCTGGTCCGGCTGCACGCCCAGGCGCACGGACGGGAGCTTCGGGACGGCGAGGCCGGTCGTACCGCGCTCGACCGGGTCGTCGACTGGTACCTCGCCTCGACCACCGCTGCGGAGGCGGTCGTCTCGCCGAGCCACCGTACGCTCGCCCGTGACTACCAGGCCCGATCGCATCACCCGGCCCGGGTGTTCGCGGACGACGTACGGGCCCTGGACTGGCTCGACGAGGAACGCGACCGCCTCGCCGACGTGCTGCGCTGGTGCGAGGAGCTGGGCCGGCCCGCGGCCGCCTGGCAACTCGCCGACGCCATGTGGCCGTTGTTCCTCCGGCTCCGCCCGGCCCGGCTGTGGGTCGAGGCCCACCGGATCGGTCTGCGGGCCGCCCGGGCGGTCGGTGACCGCGCCGGCGAGCTGCGGATGCTCACCTCGGGCGGGAGCGGCCTGCGGAACGCGGGCGAGGGGGAGGAGGCGGCACGGTGGTTCACCGACGCCCTCGGACTCGCCCGCGAGACGGACCACCCGCTGGCCCAGGCGGACGCGCTGTACGGGCTCAGCCAGACCCACCGGATGGCCGGCCGACTGGACGAGGCCGCCGCGTGCCTGCGTCAGGTGGTGGAGCTCCGGGAGGCCGAGGACTACCTGCGAGGCTCGGCGCTGGCCCGGCTGGCGTACGGCGAGGTGCTGCTGCTCGCGGGGCGGCCGGCGGAGGCCGTCGCCCCCACCGAGCGGGCGCACCGCGAGTTGGCCTCGATCGACGACCACTACGAGGCGGCCCGCGCGATGGCCTTCCTGGGATTGGCGCACGGCATGCTCGGCGCCTACGACCTCGCCGACACCTGTCTGGAGGAGGCCCTCGCGGGCTTCCGGGCCCGGCTCTCGGTGCACTGGGAGGCACGGACGCTGGAGTTCGCGGGGCAGGTCGAGGAACGGCGCGGCCGTCCGGACGTCGCGCGTGCCCGCTTCGAACAGTCCTTGGCCCGCTACCAGGAGGCGCGTGCCACGGCCGAGGCGGCCAGACTGGCCGACCGCCTCGCCGCGTACACGGACGACTCCGTCGTCACCCCCCGTCCGGACGTACCGGAGGAATGACGAGGCCAGACCCCGGAACAGCGGCGCTGATCCGGCGGAGTTCGGTCAGCGCACGTCCGGCCGCCAGCCAGGCGTGCGCCAGCGAGCCGAGGACCGGCGGCGGGACGGGCCCACCGGCCGGGGCGGAGGCCCGCAGGACGAGCCGGTCCCCGTTCCGGGCGAGCACCACCACCGTTCCCGGACGGTGGACGGCCGTGGCCACCGCACACCCGGGATGGGCGGACAGCAGCTCCGCGAGCCGCGCGTGGACATCCGCCTCCGGGACCGGCCCGAGGTGGAGCACGTCGGCGTGCCGGCGCCAGCGGAGACCGCCGGGTTCGGTGAGGTCGAGCACGAGGTGCTCGTCCACGAACCCGGGGCCCGGCCACTCCTCCGAAGCCGTGGACGCAGAGCACGTGGCCAACAGCCCGTGGTGGACGCCAGGGCCGACTGTCACCAGAGCGTCGCACAGCGTGGTGGCCGAGCCGTCGCCTACCGCCGAGCCGACCGGCACCAGCCACGCCGTGTGCAGCGCCGCGCTCATCCGGCCCGCCGGGACCCGGCCGCCGCGATCGCGTCCAGCGGGTCGGGCAGCCGCAGCGGCTCCGGATCCGGGGTGTGGGCCGGCTGCCCCAACCCGAGGACGCGGTACAGGAGCCGGCGCGCGTTGCCGTCGAAGCGGCCCGGCTCGGAGCTCAGCCGGGCGGCGACGGCGGCGTACTCCTCCGGGCGGTACTGCTCGGCGGCGTACCCGAGTTGGTCGACAAGGGGGTGTCCGGGGGAGAGCGCCGGCGCGATGCGGGCGAGCTGCGCGGCCGGCGAGCGCGGGTTGACGTGGCGGTGCGGGTACTCGGCGAGCAGGACCGGAGCGCCGGTGATCGCACCGTACAGGGTGACCGAGCCGTGGTCCCCGATGACGAAGTCGGCGGCGACCAGCAGCGGTCGCCAGTCCACCTCCGGCGGGACGACCGTGACCGCCCCGCGGGCGGTGGCTCGCGCCCAGGAGTGCACCGCGAACGCGCTGTGCGCCGCCGCGATGTTGGGGTGGGTCAGCAGGACCGCCCGGTAGCCGTGCCGGGGCAGCTCCGAGGCCAGCCTGGGCAGCACCGCGTCGAGCCGGGTGAAGAGCGAGCCGTCGCCCCAGGTGGAGCAGACCAGGACCAGCTTCTCGTCCGGCCGCAGCCCCAGCGCGGCCCGGTGGCGCTCTCGGTGCGGCAGCGCGGCGGCGATCCGGTCGTAGCACGGGTCGCCGACCACCTTGGCTATCGGGACGGCCTCCGGGCAGCTGCGCCGGAGCTCGATCAGTTCCTCCTCGTGGGCGAGCGCGAAGGAGGTGGGGACGAGCCGCCCCTCCCAGTACAGGTACTCCGGGCCGAGGCCGATGGCCGTCCGCGCGCCGTCCGGGGCGCTGCGCCGGGACAGCTTGATGTTGCCTGCCCCGTGCGGCAGACGGACCACCGGGCCGTGCAGCTGCTCGATCCCCTGGGAGCCGGCGGCCAGCACGAGGTCGAACTCGCGTCGGATCGCCTGCTCCCAGGGCAGTACGCTGCCGCCCAGCGCGCGGAGGACGTCCGCGGCGCCCCTGTTGAACATGTGCGGTGCCACCGTGAACTGCACGTGGACCCGCAGGTCCGAGGCGAGCAGCGCGTAGAAGTCGTGCAGCCGCTTGGCGTACACCATCGTCTGGGCGACCACCAGGACCTCCTTGCGGTCCCGGAGCGTCTCCCACGGCCCGTTGTTGCTCCAGGCCGTGCTGCCGCGGTCCCCGTTCGTCGATGTGGTGTCCTGTTCCCCGTGCACCAAGGTCATCCTTCTCCCCCTCCTTGATCCCAGGTCGGGGCCGTCGACGGGCCCCGGGGTCGATGCTCCCTGAGCCGTCTGACGGATTCATTGGCGAGACCTGGCGGCGGCTTGCGGAAACCTTGTGTCCGCTTCACGCGTGTCGCCCGCCCCCGGTGACCGGGAAGGGTACTGAGTTCCTTTACGAGGGGTACTGAGTGCCGTATTCTCTCGGTGGAGCCTCTGACGCCAGTCGAAGAGAGCCGACACGGTATCCCGGTCCAGGTGGCGCTTGTGGTGCGCTCGTCGCGCCCGGGCTGGCTTGGCACTCAGTACCCCCGGCATGCCTGAGGCCATGGATCCAGTGCATCCGTTGCACCCGTGACAGGAGAACCGCTCATGAGCTTGAGGATCGTTGTCTGTGTGAAGTACGTGCCGGACGCGACGGGTGACCGTCGTTTCGCGGACGACCACACCACCGACCGGGAGGGTGTG
>NZ_JBHTWX010000019.1:0-84431 GCF_042792155.1 Kitasatospora sp. NPDC056651
GAGCCGGGGCAGCGGCCGGAGCCGGGGCAGCGGCCGGAGCCGGGGCCGGGGCGGCCGGGGCGGCGGGCGCGGCCGCAGCAGCAGCGGGCGCGGGGGCAGCGGCAGGGGTCGGCGCGGAGCCGGCCTGGGTCGCGGCCTGGGTCACTGGGGTCACCTCGGTACCGGGCTTGTAGTCGGCGAAAAAGTCCCACCAGGCTCGGTCGACCGAGTTCGGGTCCTGGAGGTACTGCTGGTAGATCTCGTCGACGAGCCACTCATTCGGGCCGAAGCCAGTGGAGCTTGCCGAGCTGTTGGGGGTTTCAGGGGACTGTGGCGACACGGCGGCAACCGCCCTCTTCCGCTTCCTTTTGGGATGTTTGGACAGCGGGGATTAAGGCTACGCCCCTGACCGGTGATCGCGCAGTCCCCGAGGCCCAGGCGTCGCCCAGATCACAGTCCTGACCTGCACTTTGGCTGAAAAAGTGCGTTAGGAAGCCGTATCTGAGGGGAAGCGATCGATGCCGAACAGGGCCTAAACTTGGGCGAAACCGGACAAAAACTCGGCCAAATCCTCTAGCGATCTTCGCCGGGCTCTGTGTCGGACTTGTGACAAATGTCCCGACCGTCACCCTGGCGCTGCCCGGGCAGCCGGACCTCGATCCGGCAGCCGCGCGGGGACTCGGCCACCGCGATCCGCCCCCCGTGCAGGTCGACGGCCCAGCGGGCGATGGCCAGGCCCAGTCCGGTGCCGCCGTCCGCGCCCGGTCCGGCGGCGGTCGCGGTGCCGCTGCGCCCGAACCGCTCGAAGACCCGGGTGCGGTCGGCCGGCGGGATGCCGGGGCCCTCGTCCTCGACCTCCAGCAGCAGGCCGCCGGCCTCGCCCTCGGGCCGTGCCCGTACCGTCACGGTGCCGCCGGGCGGGGAGTGCTTGCAGGCGTTGTCGACCAGGTTGGCGACCACCTGGTGGAGCCGCTCCGGGTCCGCCACGCCGGTCAGGCCGGCCGGGTTGACCTCCAGGGCCAGCCGGACGTCCCCGCGCCGGGAGAAGGCGCCGCCTGCCGTCGCGCCGTCCACGGTGACCCCGCGCAGCACGCCGTCCAGGAACTCGCGCACCTCGAAGCGGCGGGCGTCCAGGTCGACCACGCCGTCGTCGATCTTGGAGAGGTCGAGCAGGTGGGTGACCAGGCGGCCGAGCCGCTCGGTCTGCTCCAGCGCGGCCCCCAGGGTGGCCGGATTGGGCTGGACGACGCCGTCCACCACGTTCTCCAGGACGGCGCGCAGCGCGGCGATGGGCGTGCGCAGCTCGTGCGAGACGTTGGCGACCAGCTCGCGGCGGTGCCGGTCGGCGGCGTGGAGGTCGGCGGCCATCGCGTTGAAGGCGGACGCCAGCTCGCCGATCTCGTCACGCGAGTTCACCTCGACCCGGCGGCTGTAGTCGCCGGAGGCCATCGCGCGGGCGGCGGCCGTCATCTCGCGCAGGGGGGCGGTCAGCCCGTGCGCGAGGAACTGCATGAAGAGCAGCGAGGCGATCATGGAGAAGACCATGATGATCCGGATCTGGGTCTCGGACCGGATCGCCATCACCACCATCCCGGTGGCCAGGAACACGGAGACGACCACGAGCAGCGCGAGCTTGCCCTTGATCGAGCGGACCGGGTCGAGCGGCCGGATGTCGGTCCAGACCCGGTGGGCGACACGGGCGGCCAGGTTCCGCGGCCGCGTGCCGTCGGATTCCCCGTTGCGTTGCTGTGGAAAGGTCATCGTCCCCTGTGGTCCCCGCTGGTGGCACGGCGTCGTCCCCGGCGCGGGCCCCCGGTGGCCCGTCGTCCGAGGGGCGCCGTCAGGAGAGCGGGGCCTCCAGCGCGTAGCCGACGCCGTGGACGGTGCGGATCCAGCTGGCGCCGATCTTCCGGCGCAGCGCCTTGACGTGGCTGTCCACGGTGCGGGTGCCGGAGGCGTCGGTCCAGTCCCACACCTCGGCCAGCAGCTGCTCGCGGGTGAGCACCGCGCGCGGCTGGGCGGCCAGGCAGGCGAGCAGGTCGAACTCGGTCGGCGTCAGGTGGACGTCGCCCGAGGCCAGCCGGACCCGGCGCTGCACGTGGTCGATCTCCAGCTCGCCGAAGCGCAGGCTGCCCAGCGCGGGCGTGCGGGCGGCCTGCTGGGCGCGCTCGACGCGGCGCAGCAGGACGTTGACGCGGGCGGCCAGCTCGCGCATCGAGAACGGCTTGGTCATGTAGTCGTCGGCGCCGACGCCGAGGCCGACCAGCAGGTCCGTCTCGTCGTCGCGGGCGGTCAGCATCAGCACCGGCACCGGGCGCTGGGCCTGGATCCGGCGGCACACCTCCAGGCCGTCGAAGCCGGGCAGCATGATGTCGAGGACCACCAGGTCCGGCTGCCAGGTGTGGAAGCCGTCGACCGCGCCGGGGCCGTCGTGGGCCACGGCGACCTTGAAGCCCTCGGCGCCCAGCCGGGCGGCGATCGACTCGGCGATCGTGGGCTCGTCCTCCACCACCAGGACTCTGCGCTGGCTGCTCACAGTGCCACCGGTGTTGTGGTTGTCCTGCTGAATTTCTGTCACGGTCACGCCACCGCCCCCAGGGCTGCGGGCCGGCCACCCGTGGGGATGGCGGGCTCCGCTCGTAGTCTTGTTCCGTCGTGGACTGTGCCGGGTCCGCCGTCCCGTCGCGCGATCGGGAGCCGAGGACGGATGGTCGGCCGCCCACTTCTCCCGCGCACTTCGCAGCGTACGGACAGCGGATGCTTCCCGGCAGGTGGACCGGACGTTTCCGGCCCGTGGGCCGGCTGTCGGGCCGCCCTCGGGCCCACCGCACGAGTGGGCACGGGCCGATACCTTACCCGGCGAATTTTCACTGCGTAACGGTACGTATGCAGTCCAGTTGACGCCAAGTCGCCGGTCAGAGGCCCTGCTGTCGCGTTAATCGGGAGAAGGTCTGGACCAATGTCGGGAATCCGGCGGTCCGCCGCGGCGACGGCCTTCACCGTCTTTTCCCAGGTGCCTCTCATAACCTCGACGTACGGTGACCGCGACGGCGCCCGGAGGGGTGGATTCCGCGCCGCGCGCCGGTACGTTGGGCATCTGCGGGGCCGGTGGGCGCGACGTGGAGCGGAGACGGCATGGCAGGGCTGCGGCAGGGCGCCGGCGGGTACGGGACCGCGGGGGCGCCGTACGGAATGCTCCGCCTCGGGCTGCGCACCGGCGTCCTGGAGTGGCTGCTGGAGCGGGTGCCGACACCCCGGCGGACGCCCTTCACGCTCGGATATCTCGCTGTCGTGGGAGCCACCACGACCTTTGCCAAGGTCGCCGATCCGGAACTCGTCCAGCGCTTGCAGGAAGCCTCCAGTTCGGACGGGCACAACCTGCTCCAGCATCCTTTGCGCGCCCTTGTGCTGAGCGGATTCTGGGTGGCCGGCGAGGTGTGGATGCCGTACCTGTGGGGATTCGCGTTCACGCTGGCGCCGCTGGAGCGGAAGGTCGGTCCGGCCCGGGCGGCGGCGGTGTTCGCGGCCGGGCACGTCGTGGCGACGCTGCTCTCCCAGGGGGTGGTGATCACCGCGGTGGAGACCGGGCGGATGGCGCCCGAGGCGATGGACTACCTGGACATCGGGGTCAGCTACGGCGTGCTGGCCTGCCTGGGGGCGGTGGCCGGGCTGCTCTCCTGGCGCGGGCGGCTGCTCGCGCTGGGCGGTGCCGGGCTGATGATCGCCGAGCAGATCGCCACCGACAAGGACGTGATCACCGGGGTGGGGCACCCGGCGGCGGTGCTCACCGGGGTCGCGCTGTGGCGCTGGCTGCGCCGGGCCGAGCGGCGTCCGCCGCCGCCGCGTCCGGCCGCGGCGACGGCCGCCGGGAGCGCTCCCGCGCGGGTGCGGACGGCGCGTTGACGCCGCCGCCCGGGCGGGGTCCGCCCGGGCCGCGGTGACCTTTTCATCAGGTTCTCTTGAGGTTCTCTTCATGCGCTTTTGGGGCTCTTTTGACGGAGTCGGGCGTGGCGCGTTCCGCGTCGATTCCTGTTCGCTCACGGCGAACCGGGCGTCGGGAACATCTGCCGCCCGCCAAGCCTTAGTCAGGTCGACTCAAGTTCGATGACTGGGGAGAGATCATGGCATCCACGTCCACACCGCTCACCCTGCCGGTGCTGCCGCTCGACGACGAGGTCGTCCTGCCGGGGATGGTCGTCCCGCTGGACCTGAAGGACACCGAGGTGCGCGCGGCGGTCGAGGCCGCCCGGGCCGCGGCCGCCGGCGCCGGCAAGCCGCAGGTCCTGCTGGTGCCCCGGGTGGACGGCTCGTACGCCGCGGCCGGCACCCTGGCCACCGTGGAGCAGGTCGGCCGGCTGGCCGACGGCGACCCCGCGGCGCTGGTGCGCGCCGTGCGCCGAGTCCGGATCGGGGTCGGCACCACCGGCCCCGGCGCCGCCCTCTGGGTGGAGACCACACCCTTCAAGGAGTCCTCCGTCGGCATGCCGGTGGCCGGCCGGGCCGCCGAGCTGGTCAAGGAGTACAAGGCGCTGTCCACCCAGTGGCTGCGCAAGCGCGGCGCCTGGCAGGTCGTCGACCGGGTGGCGCAGATCGAGGGCGTCGGCGAGCTCGCCGACAACATCGGCTACGCGCCCTTCGCCACCGCCGAGCAGAAGCTCAAGGTGCTGCTGGAGGCCGACCAGGTCGCCCGTCTGGAGTACGCGCTCGGCCTGCTGCGCGACCACCTCGCGGAGGAGGAGGTCAACGACACCATCCGCAAGGACGTCGAGGAGGGCGTGGCCAAGCAGCAGAAGGAGTTCCTGCTCCGCCGACAGCTGGAGGCCGTCCGCAAGGAGCTGGCCGAGCTGAACGGCGAGGCCGTCGACGAGGAGGGCGACTACCGCGCCCGGGTCGAGGCCGCCGACCTGCCGGAGAAGGTCCGTGAGGCCGCGCTCAAGGAGGTCGACAAGCTGGAGCGGGCCTCCGACCAGTCGCCCGAGGGCTCCTGGATCCGCACCTGGCTGGACACCGTCCTGGAGCTGCCCTGGAACGAGCGCACCGAGGACGCGTACGACATCGCCGGCGCCCGCGCGGTGCTGGACGCCGACCACGCCGGCCTCGCCGACGTCAAGGACCGGATCGTCGAGTACCTGGCCGTCCGCAAGCGCCGGGCCGACCAGGGGCTCGCGCAGGTCGGCGGCCGCCGAGGGGGCGCCGTGCTGGCCCTGGTCGGCCCGCCCGGCACCGGAAAGACCTCGCTCGGCCAGTCCGTCGCCCGGGCGATGGGCCGCGAGTTCGTCCGGGTCGCGCTCGGCGGCGTCCGGGACGAGGCGGAGATCCGCGGCCACCGGCGCACCTACGTCGGCGCGCTGCCCGGCCGGCTGGTGCGGGCGATCAAGGAGGCCGGCTCGATGAACCCGGTCGTCCTGCTCGACGAGATCGACAAGGTGGGCTCCGACTACCGGGGCGACCCGGCCGCGGCCCTGCTGGAGGTGCTGGACCCGGCGCAGAACCACACCTTCCGCGACCACTACCTGGAGGTCGAGCTCGACCTCTCCGACGTCGTCTTCCTCGCCACCGCCAACGTGCTGGAGGCCATCCCCGAGCCGCTGCTCGACCGGATGGAGCTGGTCCGGCTGGACGGCTACACCGAGGACGAGAAGGTCGTCATCGCCCGCGACCACCTGCTCCCGCGCCAGCTGGAGAAGGCCGGGCTCGGCGGCGAGCAGGTCACCGTGGACGAGGAGGCGCTGCGCGGGCTCGCCGGGGAGTACACCCGGGAGGCCGGCGTCCGGAACCTGGAGCGCTCGATCGCCCGGGTGCTGCGCAAGATCGCCGCGCAGGCCGAGCTGGGCGAGCGCGAGCTGCCCGCCGCGGTCGGCGCGCGGGACCTGCGCGCCCTGATCGGCCGGCCGCACCACGTGCCGGAGTCCGCCCACGAGCCGGCCGAGCGCCGCACCGCCGTCCCCGGCGTGGCCACCGGCCTCGCGGTGACGGGCGCCGGCGGCGACGTCCTCTACATCGAGGCCTCGCTGGCCGACGCCGAGACCGGTGGCACCGGGCTCACGCTGACCGGCCAGCTGGGCGACGTGATGAAGGAGTCCGCGCACATCGCGCTCTCCTTCCTGCGCTCGCGCGGGGCCGAGCTGGAACTGCCGGTCACCTCGCTGCGCGACCGCGGCGTGCACCTGCACGTCCCGGCCGGGGCCGTCCCCAAGGACGGGCCGAGCGCCGGAATCACCATGACCACGGCGCTGGCCTCGCTGCTCTCCGGCCGCAAGGTGCGCACCGACGTGGCGATGACGGGCGAGGTGTCGCTGACCGGGCGGGTGCTGCCGATCGGCGGGGTGAAGCAGAAGCTGCTCGCCGCCGACCGGGCCGGGATCACCACGGTGATCATCCCCAAGCGCAACGAGGCCGACCTGGACGACGTCCCGGCCGAGGTGCTGGGGCGGCTCACCGTCCACCCGGTGGCGGACGTGCGGGAGGTGCTGCGGCTGGCGCTGGAGCCGGCCGCGGTGCTGGTGGCCGCCTGACCGCCTGACCGCATGACCGCCTGACCGCCTGACCGGCGCCCGGGCCGCCCGCCGTGGCGGCCCGGGCATCCGATGTCCCCGGCCGCCGCGGCGATCTGACGGGCCGGCGGCACCCGCGCGTGCGACACTGCGGAGATGCCGTCCCCCACGCAGCGGGCCCTGGCCAGGGTGCCCGACCGGCTGCGGCCGCTCCTGGTGCGGCACCGCCGGCTGGTGAAGTTCCTGCTGGTCGGGAGCGGCTGCTTCGTGCTCACCACGGTGATCGACTTCGAGCTCAAGTCCACCGTGCTGGAGCGCAAGCCGGTGGTCGCGCTGACGGTCGCGACCGTGATCGGCACCGCGGTCTCGTACGTGCTGAACCGCCGCTGGGCCTTCCGGGCCGACGGGCGCCGGCGCGAGGTGCTGATGTTCGTCCTGGTCAGCACGGTGGCGATCGCCGTCAACGACATGCCGCTGGCGGTCTCCCGGTACCTGCTGGACCTCCGGGAGCCGTACGTCGACCCCTTCCGGCAGGAGGTCGCGGACTTCCTCAGCGGAATGGTCGTCGGCACCTTCGTGGCGATGCTGTTCCGCTACTGGGCGATGCGGCGGTGGGTCTTCGCCCCGCTCGCCGAGACCGCCCCACCCACCCCGCCCGCCCTACCCACCCCGCCCGCCGAGCCCGCCCCGATCCCGGCGGTCGCCCCGGAACCCGGCTACGCTGCACCCGAGATGCCACGGGATGTGCCGTAAAGGGGCGAGGTGAGCGTTGTGCGCGAGCCGGACGCCCTCCGGACCGGGCCCGCCAGCCAGCAGGGGATGCGGCGGGCCAACCTGGCCCTGGTGCTCGGGGTGATCGCGAGCGGCCCGCGCTCGCGCGCCGAGGTGGCCGCCGGGACGGGACTGACCAGGGCCGCCGTCTCCTCCCTCGCCGAACAGCTGATCGCCGCCGGCCTGGTGGTCGAGGAGGGGCCCGCCGCGTCCAACGGCAGGGTCGGCCGCCCCGGCACCGCCCTCGGCCTCAACCCGGCCGGGCCCGGCGGCCTCGGCGCCGAGATCGGGGTCCGGCACCTGGGCGCCTGCGTGGTCGACCTGCGCGGCGAGGTCCGCGCCGCCCGGCGCCGGGAGGTCTCCAACCACGGCCGCGAGCCCGCCGCCGTCATGGCCGACCTCGCCGGACTGCTGAGCGAGGCCGTCGCCGAGGCGGGGCTGCGCCCGGCCGGGCTCACCCTGGCCGTGCCCGGACTGGTCGGAGCCTTCGACGGAGTGCTCCAGCGGGCCGCCAACCTGGACTGGCGGGACGTCCCGCTGGCCGCCGAACTGCGCCCGGCGCTGCGCGCGGTCGGCGGCGGCCTGGCCGGGCTGCCGATCGAGGCGGACAACGAGGCCAACCTCGGCGGCCTGGCCGAGCACTGGTTGGCCGGGGGCCCGGAGGACTTCCTGTACGTCTCCGCCGAGGCCGGGGTCGGCGCGGCGATCGTGGTCGGCGGCCGGCTGCTGCGCGGGGCGCGCGGCTTCGCCGGCGAGTTCGGCCACGTACCGGTGCACCCTGACGGGCCGCGCTGCGCCTGCGGGGCGCACGGCTGCCTGGAGCAGTACGCGGGCGAGGCGGCGGTGCTGCGGGCGGCCGGCCTGGCCGGGGCCGGCGGTGACTGGGTGGCGCTGCTCGCCGACCGCGCCGGGGCCGGGGACGGAGCGGTCCGCGCCGCGCTGGCCGGGGCGGGTGCGGCGCTCGGCACCGCGGCCGCCGGGGCGGTCAACCTGCTGGATCCGGCCGAGGTGGTGCTCGGCGGCGGCTATGCCCGGCTGGCGCCCTGGCTGCTGCCCGCGATGCGCGCCGAGCTGGCCGCCCGGGTGACGGTCCGGCCGTGGTCCGCCGACCGGCTCACCGTCTCCCGGCTCGGCCGCCGGGGCCCGCTGCTGGGCGCGGCGGTGCGGGTGGTGCGGGCGGTGGTCGCCGACCCGGGGCCGCTCGGCTGACCCGGAGGAGCCCACGACGGGCGCGGGGCTGCCGGGGCCCGCTGGTGGGCGCGGTGCGTGCCGGGCCGGCTGTCCGGCTCCCGGCCGGTCCGGCGGCCGCTGCCCCGGACGCGCCCGAGCCCCCGGCCTGGGGAGGCCGGGGGCTCGGTGGCGATCGGTGGCGATCGGTGGCGATCGGTGACGGGAGGCTCAGGCCTCGTCGGCCACCAGTTCGCGGCCGCCGGAGCGCGGGCCGCGCAGCACGGCCAGCAGGGCGACGCCGATGCCGATCAGCGCCCAGACCACCATGACCAGGATCGGCATCCCCAGGTTGGTGGAGCCGAAGTAGGCGACCGACTTGGTGGCGCTGGTACCGGCGCCGTTGGGGATCCAGGAGCCGATGGCCCGCCAGAACGGCGGCGTCATCGGGGCCGGGTAGACCCCGCCCGCGCTCGGGTTGCCGAGCACCACGAAGATCAACACCGCGACGCCGATGCCGAGGATGTCGAACAGGCACTGGAGCGCCATGGTGAACGCGCCGACCGTGAAGACCACCAGGGCGCCGACGGCGCTCAGGGCGAGGACCGAGCCCGGCAGGGCGTTCAGCACCGGTCCGGCGATCACCGTGCCGAGGAGGCCGGCCCCGATCGAGTACACCGCGAGGACGCCGAGGCGGATCAGCAGGCGGTGGGTGTTGGCCGGCTTGGAGCCGGCGCTGATGCCGAGGATCGAGGCGACCAGGTAGCCGCCGACGCACCAGCCGATCACCAGGTAGAAGGCGGAGAGGCCGTTGTTGTCGCCCTTGGCGAGCGGCACCACGTCCTGGACCTTGACGGTCCGGCCCTGGCTCTGGTCGATCGCGGTGGTGATGGTCTCGGCGGCCTTGGCGGCGGCGGTGCCGCGGGCGTTGCCGACCAGAAGGGTGTCCTGGGTGGAGGTCGGGTCCACGACCAGTGCGGCGTAGAGCTTCTGGTCCTTGATCAGCCGGGTCGCCGTCTCGGCGTCCGGTGCGGTGGAGGCCCGGACGGCGTCGTTCGGCACCGACTCCAGCGCGCCGACCAGCTTGGGGGCGACCTGCGGCGGGGCGACCACCGCGATCGAGAGGTTCTGCGGGGCGGGCTTGTGCAGCGCCCCGATGTAGGAGGTGATGAAGCCGAGCTGGAGCAGCAGGACTCCGAACACGAGCAGTGCCGCGCGCGGGGTGACCGCATTCTTCAACTCGGCGACGAAACCCTGCCCCGGGGCTGCCATCCACATCTCCTTGCGTATCGGGGAAAAACGGTACTTCCAGAACCGATACTTAATACCATGAACTAGTTCGCTCGTCGTACCTCACGCGCCGGGCTGTGGCGGGTGTCGCTGCGCGATACTGGCGCGGTGAGCGACGAGGAAGCCCTGGTGGCGGTGGAGCGGGAGGTCGCGCTGATGTTCCGGCGCGGCCGGGCCAGAGTGGCGGAACTCTCACGACGGGTGCACCCCGGGCTGGAGGGCATGGCGTACAGCCTCCTCGGCTACATCGAGCAGGCCGGACCGGTGCGGGTGACGGACGTCGGCGTGCACTTCGCCGTCGGCAAGGCGACGGTGAGCCGGCAGGTCCGGACGCTGGAGGAGCTGGGCCTGGTGGCCCGGGAGGCGGATCCACTGGACCGCCGGTCGGCGCTGGTCTCGCTCACCGAGGACGGGCGGCGGCGCTTCCTGGCCGCGCGGGACGTGCGGATGCGGCGGGTGCGCGAGGTGATGGGCGACTGGTCGCCGGAGGACGTGGCCCGCTTCGCGGTGCTGCTGCACCGCTTCAACGACGTACTGGGGGAGCCGCCGGTCGAGTGACCGGGCGGTCCGTGGCGGCGCGACCGGGGCTCGGGGAGAGGGCTCGGGGGCGGGCTTTACTTTCCCTTGAAGAAAGTTGCCTAACTCAACCATCCAGTCTTATGGTTGCTTACGGCAACGAAATTTCATGATCCGCGCATCCCGCCCGCCTTGCCGAAGGCCGCCTCGCCGAAGGACCCAGATGACCGTGACCACCGAGGCCGCGAGCGCAACCGCCGCCGCGACCGACAGTCCACAGATGACGCACCGGCAGGTGATGGAGGCCCTCTCCGGCCTCCTGCTCGGCCTGTTCGTGGCCGTGCTCTCCTCGACCATCGTCTCCAACGCCCTGCCGCACATCCTGGCCGACCTGCACGGCGGCCAGTCCGCGTACACCTGGGTCATCACCGCGGCCCTGCTCACCCTCACCGCCTCCACCCCGATCTGGGGCAAGCTGTCCGACCTCGCCAGCAAGAAGCTGCTGCTCCAGATCGCCCTGCTGATCTACGTCGGCACCTCGGCGCTGGCCGGCCTCTCGCAGAACACCGGCGAGCTGATCGCCTGCCGCGCCCTCCAGGGCATCGGCGCCGGCGGTGTCGTGGCGCTCGGCCAGATCTGTCTGGCCGCGATGGTCCCGCCGCGCGAGCGCGGCCGGTACAGCGGCTACTTCGGCGCGGTCTTCGCGCTCGCCACCATCGGCGGCCCGCTGATCGGCGGCGTCATCGTGGACACCTCCTGGCTGGGCTGGCGCTGGTGCTTCTACGTCGGCATCCCGTTCGCGCTGGCCGCGATCCTGGTGGTGCAGCGGACCCTCAAGCTGCCGGTGGTCAAGCGCAAGGCCAAGATCGACTACCTGGGCGCGGTGGTCATCACCGCCTCGGTCAGCCTGCTGATGATCTGGATCACCCTGGCCGGCAAGAACTACGCCTGGCTGTCCTGGCAGACCGTGGCCATGGTCGGCGGCGGCCTGCTGCTGGGCGCCCTGGCCATCGCGATCGAGCGCCGCGCGGCCGAGCCGATCATCCCGCCGAGCCTCTTCAAGTACCGCACCGTCACCCTGGCCGCGCTGGCCAGCGTGCTGGTCGGCGTCGGGATGTACGGCGCGACCACCTTCCTCAGCCAGTACTTCCAGCTGGCCCGCGCCAAGTCCCCGACCGTGGCCGGTCTGATGACCCTGCCGATGATCATCGGCCTGGCGCTCTCCTCCGCGGTGGTCGGCCGGCTGATCACCAAGTACGGCAAGTGGAAGGCCTACCTGGTCTCCGGCACCGCGCTGCTCGCGGTCGGCTTCGGCCTGCTCGGCACCGCCCGGGCCGACACCAGCTACGTGCTGCTCTCCGTCTACATGGCGATCACCGGCGTCGGCCTCGGCCTGACCAGCCAGAACCTGGTGCTCGCGGTGCAGAACACGGTGCCCCGGCACGAGCTCGGCGCGGCCAGCTCGGTGGTCACCTTCTTCCGCACCATGGGCGGCGCGATGGGCGTCTCGGCGCTCGGCGCGCTGATGACCAACAAGGTCGGCCACTACCTGGCCGAGAACCTGGCCGCCGCGCACATCCCGGCCTCGCCCGCGGCCTCCGGCGGCGGCATCCCCGACCTTGCCAAGCTGCCGGCCCCGATCGTGCCGCTGGTGACGGACGCCTTCGGCCACGGCGTCGGCAACGTCTTCCTGTGGGCCGCCCCGTTCGCGCTGCTGGCCTTCGTCACCGTGCTGTTCATCCGCGAGACGGCGCTGAAGACCAGCCAGGAGAACTGACCGGCGGGCGGGCCGACCGGTCGGCGGATACGCGAACGGGCCGGGGAGTGTCGACACACTCCCCGGCCCGTTGCCGTCGGGTGCTGCGGTTACTTGCCGGCGATCAGCGACAGGCCGTAGAGGACGACCGCGCCGCAGAGCGCGAAGCAGACGTACGCGCCGGCCAGGGCGAGCCTGCCACCGCCCGCGGACCCGGCGCCCCCGCCCTCGCGGGCGGCGCCCGCCGCGGCCTCGCGGCGGGACAGCGCCAGGATGCCGAGCGCGAAGACGGCGACCACGGCGACGGTGATGCCGAAGCTGAGTCCGGCGGTCTGGGCCAGGGCGTTCCACTTGATGTGCATGGTGAGTGCTCCTCAGCCTGAGGTGCTCAGGCCGCGACCGTGGTCGAGGCGGGGGTGGGGGTGTTCGCCGCGGCGTTCGGCGCGACGTCGACCGGGGCGACCTCGACGGGGGTGACGTCGTTGACGTTGTCCGCGCCGACCGGCTGGCGGCGGGAGATCACCCACATCGCGGCCGAACCGGCGACCAGCACGACACCGACCAGGGCGATGCCCCAGTTGCCCTGCTCGGCCACCAGGGCCGCGAGGCCGGAGACCACCGCGGCGGCCGGCAGGGTCAGGCCCCAGGTGTAGACCATGCGGCGGACCAGGCTCCAGCGCAGCTCGCCCTTCGGGCCGCCGAGACCGGCGCCCATGATGCCGCCGGAGCAGACCTGGGTGGTGGAGAGGCCGAAGCCCATGTGCGAGGAGGTCAGGATGACGGTCGCGGCGGCCGACTCGGAGGCGAAGCCCTGGGGCGGGCGGATGTCCGCCAGGCCCTTGCCCATCGAGCGGATGATCCGCCAGCCGCCCATGTAGGTGCCGAGCGCGATCGCGGCGCCGGCCGAGACGATCACCCAGGTGGGGGGCAGCGCGCCGTGCGGCAGGGCGCCGACCGAGACCAGGGTCAGGGTGATGATGCCCATCGTCTTCTGGGCGTCGTTGGTGCCGTGCGCCAGCGAGATCAGCGAGGAGGAGAAGACCTGGCCGGTCTTGAAGCCCTTCTCGGTGGCCGCGGTGTCGCCCTTGCGGGTGATCGCGTAGGCCAGCTTGGTGGCGCCCCAGGAGGCGAGGCCGGCGACGAAGGGGGAGGCGACCGCCGGGATGAGGATCTTGGTGATCACGGTGTCGAAGTTGACGCCGTTCATGCCGACGCCGACGATCGTGGCGCCGATCAGCCCGCCGTACAGGGCGTGCGAGGAACTGGACGGCAGACCGCGCAGCCAGGTCAGCAGGTTCCAGAGGATCGCGCCGGCCAGGGCGGCGAAGATGATCTCGGGATGGACGCCGGCCTTCTCGTTGACGATTCCGCCGGAGATGGTGGTGGCGACCTTCACGGACAGGAACGCACCCGCGAAGTTGAGCAGGGCCGCGATGGTGACCGCGACCTTCGGGCGGAGGGCGCCGGTCGCGATCGCGGTGGCGGCCGCGTTGGCGGTGTCGTGGAACCCGTTGGTGAAGTCGAAGGCGAGCGCCGTGATGATCACAACGGCCACCAGGAACGAGATGTGTTCCATACCCAAACAATCGTCGTAGTTGTCACACGGACGTTGATGACGTCGCGACCGTAGGTCGGCTTGGTAAACGGAAGGTGAACTGAGCCGGGAATCGTGGTTCCAAAGGTTGACTTTGAGTAACCATTGGCTTTCTTCTTCGTGACTTCGGGCGCGCTGAACTGGACATTAGCGAAGAACATGCCGGTTCGACCCGGTTTGCTGAGACCTGTCTCACAGGTCAATCCAGAATTAACCTCCCAGTCCTCACACGCCCTGTTTCCGGCGAGTAACCCGTGGGAGGATCTGCGGGATCCGGGAAGCCGGGACAGGGGCAGTGCGCGGCGGGGAGGACCACGGGCATGAGCGGGGCGGTACAGAGAGCCGAAACGACAGCCGTACGGCCCTGGGTCCGGGCGGCGCTGCGCTGCGGAGCCGTCCTCGCGGCGGCGGCCCTCGCGCTGCCGGTGGCGGCCCAGGCCGCCTGGGCCGCGCCCGACCCGGGAACCGGCCAGATCATCCCCGGCGCGGACCCGCTCGCCGCGGCCAAGGCCACCCTCGGCCCGATGCTCGACCAGCTGCACGCGCTCTACCAGAGCGCCGAGGCCGCCACCGAGCAGTACAACGGCGCCGTCGCCAAGGTGGCGGAGCAGCAGACCACGCTCACCGACGTCCAGGGCCGGCTGGACCGCCAGCAGAAGCAGGTCGACGCCGGCACCGACATCGCCTCGCAGCTCGCCGCGGCGCAGTACCGCAACGGGGCCGCCTCCGCGTACGCCGAGCTGCTGCTCTCCAAGGACCCGTACGAGGCGGTCACCATCGCCGAGCTGCTCGCCGCGGCCAGCCGCTCGCAGTCGGAGTTCCTGGACAAGCTGAAGAGCGACCGGGACGTGCTGGACGGACTGAAGAAGGAGAGCGAGGAGGCGCTGAAGACCTCCCAGGCGCTCGTCGCCCAGCAGGACGCGGCCAAGGCCAAGGCCGCCGTCGACCTCGCCGCGGTCGAGCAGCTGGTCTCCTCGCTGACCGGTGCCCAGCGGGCCGAACTGGAGCAGCTGGAGAAGGCCAAGGCGGACGAGGCGCAGCTCGCGTTCCTCGCCTCCGGGGCGCTCGGCAAGGGGGAGCGCACGCCCTCCCTCCAGGGGCGCGCGGCCGTGGTCTTCGCGCTGGCGCAGTTGGGCAAGCCGTACCTGTGGGGCGGCACCGGACCGGACTCCTACGACTGCTCCGGCCTCACCTCGCAGGCCTGGCTGCACGCCGGCAAGGCGATCCCGCGCACCAGCCAGGAGCAGTGGGCGCAGCTGCCGCACGTGGCGCTCAACCAGCTGCGGCCCGGCGACCTGGTGGTGTACTTCCAGGACGCCTCGCACATCGGGATGTACATCGGCGGCGGGCTGGTCGTGCAGGCGCCGCGCCCCGGGGCGTTCATCAAGATCTCGCCGATCGGCTCGATGCCGATCCTCGGTGCCGTCCGGCCGGACCCGTCCGGCGCGGCGGACGAGGCGGGCGGCTCCTGGAAGGTGCCCGACCTGCCGTCGGGCTGGGACGCCGCGACGCCGATCGCGCCGAGCCCGGTCAAGCAGGTGCCGGCCCCGCCGGCCCCGGGCGGCGGGGTGACGCCGCCGACCACGCCGGGGACGCCGACCGGCACGCCGGGGGGCACCGGTACGCCGACCGACCCGGGGACGCCGACCGACCCGGGGACGCCGACCGCTCCGGGCACCCCGACCCCGACCCCGACGGAGACGCCGGGCACCCCGACCCCGACCAGCACTCCGGGGACGCCCACCCCGACCGGCACGGGAAGTCCGACCGGCGGCGGCCCGACCGGTGGCAGCCCGAGCTGGACGGGCTCGGCGAGCGCCTCTGCGCCGGGCAGCGCCACCGCCACCCTGCCGCTGGGCACGCCGACGAACTGACCCGGCCACTGCCGGGGAGGCCGCTCCGCGTCACCGGACGCGGGGCGGCCTTCGCGCGGCCGGGGGCGGTTACGCGCCGCTGTCGGGGGCGAAGCGGATGACGACGGCCTTCGAGGTGGGGGTGTTGCTGATGTCGGCGGTGGAGTCGAGCGGCACCAGGACGTTGGTCTCCGGGTAGTAGGCCGCCGCGCCGCCGCGGGCGACGGGGTAGTGGACCACCCGGAAGTGCGGGGCGCGGCGTTCCACGCCGTCCTTCCACTCGCTGACCAGGTCGACGTACCCGCCGTCGGTGAGCCCGAGCTCGGCGGCGTCCGCGGGGTTGACCAGGACCACCCGGCGGCCGCCCTTGATGCCGCGGTAGCGGTCGTCGAGGCCGTAGACGGTGGTGTTGTACTGGTCGTGCGAGCGCAGGGTCTGGAGCAGCAGCCGACCCGGCGGGACCTCGGGGGCGGTCAGCGGGTTGACCGAGAAGTTGGCCCTGCCGGTGGCGGTGGGGAAGGTGCGGGTGTCCCGGGGGCCGTGCGGCAGGGTGAAGCCGCCGGGGTGTCGGACCTTGTCGTTGTAGTCCTCGAAGCCCGGGACGACGCGGGCGATCCGGTCGCGCAGGGCGTCGTAGTCCTCGGCGAAGTCCTCCCAGGGCACGGTGTCCCGCGGCCCGAGCACGGCGCGGGCCAGGCGGCAGACGATCGCGGTCTCGGAGAGGATGCCGGGCGCGGGCGGGCGCAGGCCGCCGCGCGAGGAGTGCACCTGGCCCATCGAGTCCTCGACGCTGACGAACTGGGCGCCGCGCGCGGTGACGTCCCGGTCGGTGCGGCCCAGGGTGGGCAGGATCAGGGCGCGGGCGCCGGTGACCACGTGCGAGCGGTTGAGCTTGGTGGAGACGTGGACGGTCAGCCGGCAGCGGCGCATCGCGGCCTCGGTGACCTCGGTGTCCGGGGTGGCCGCGACGAAGTTGCCGCCCATCGCGAAGAAGACCCCGATCCGGCCGTCGCGCATCGCGCGGATGGTGTCCACCGAGTCGAAGCCGTGCTCGCGCGGCGGCTCGAAGCCGAACTCCTTGCCCAGCGCGTCCAGGAACGCGGTGCTCGGGCGTTCGAAGATGCCCATCGTCCGGTCGCCCTGGACGTTGCTGTGCCCGCGCACCGGGCAGACCCCGGCGCCGGGGCGGCCGACGTTGCCGCGCAGCAGCAGGAAGTTGACCACCTCGCGGATGGTCGGCACGGCGTGCTTGTGCTGGGTGAGGCCCATCGCCCAGCAGACGATGATCTTCTCGGACTTCAGCACCAGCCGGCCGAGTTCCTCGATCTGCTCCCAGGGCAGGCCGGTCGCCGCGAGCACCTCGTCCCGCCCGGTCTCCAGCGCCTGGGCCTCGAACTCCTCGAAGCCGTGGCAGTGTTCGGCGACGAACCCGCGGTCGACCCCGTCCTGTTCCAGGACGATCCGGTTGAGCGCCCGGAACAGCGCGAGGTCGCCGCCGAGGCGGATCTGGAGGAAGAGGTCGGTCAGCTTGGTGCCGTGGCCGGCCAGGCCGCGCGCGTGCTGGGGGTTCTTGAACCGCTCCAGCCCGGCCTCCGGCAGCGGGTTGACGCTGACGATGGTGGCGCCGGCCCGCTTGGCGCGCTCCAGGGCGGAGAGCATCCGGGGGTGGTTGGTGCCCGGGTTCTGGCCGGCCACGATGATCAGGTCGGCCTGGTAGAGGTCCTTGAGGCTGACGCTGCCCTTGCCGACGCCGATCGTCTCCGTGAGCGCCGAGCCGGAGGACTCGTGGCACATGTTGGAGCAGTCCGGCAGGTTGTTGGTGCCGAGCCGGCGGGCGAACAGCTGGTACGCGAAGGCGGCCTCGTTGCTGGTCCGGCCGGAGGTGTAGAAGGCCGCGCCGTCCGGGGTGTCCAGGGCCCTCAGCTCCTCGGCGATCAGCGCGAAGGCGTCGTCCCAGGAGACCGGCGTGTAGTGGGTGGCGCCCTCGTCGAGCAGCATCGGCCGGGTGAGCCGGCCCTGCTGGCCGAGCCAGTAGCCGGAGCGCTCGGCCAGGTCGGCGACCGGGTGGGCGGCGAAGAACTCGGCGCGGACGCGGCGCTCGGTGGCCTCCTCGGCGACGGCCTTGGCGCCGTTCTCGCAGAACTCGGCGGTGTGGGGCTTGTCCGGCTCGGGCCAGGCGCAGCCGGGGCAGTCGAAGCCGTTCGGCTGGTTGACCTTGAGCAGGGTGGCCAGGGTGCGGCGGGCGCCCATCTGCTCGGTGGCCATCCGCAGGCTGTGGCCGACGGCGGGCAGCCCGGCGGCCGCGTGCTGGGGCGCGGACACCTCGGGGGCGTCCTGTGCCGGGTCGCTCTGCGGGGCCTGCTTGGCCATGACTGCGCTCCTCGGTTCCGCTGGTCCGGGCCGCCGCACCGTCGCGGGGTCCTCCGTCCATCCTTCCACCGGCTCCGTCGCGAGGGGAGGGCCGTCGGTAGAGTCTGGGCGTCATGGCGGGGAGGGCGGGGGAGCGTACGTGCGAGTCGGTGACGTCCTGGACGGCCGGTACCTGCTGACGGAGAAGCTCGGGCAGGGCGGCTTCGGGGTGGTGTGGCGGGCCGAGGACACCCGGATGGAGCGCGAGGTGGCGGTCAAGGTCATCGGGCACCACGACGGCGACCGGGCGAAGGCGGCGCTGCGGTTCGTCCGGGAGGCGCACGCGGCGGGCCAGCTCTCCCATCCGCACATCGTCACCGTGCACGACCTCGGCCAGTGCGGTGGCGGTGACGAGCAGGAGGTCACCTTCCTGGTGATGGAGCTGCTCGTCGGCCGCACCCTGACCCAGGTGCTGCGGGACGGCCTGCCGGAGCCGGAGCAGAGCCTGCGCTGGGGACAGCGGATCTGCGAGGCGCTGGCGGCGGCGCACGACGCGGGCATGGTGCACCGGGACATCAAGCCGGACAACGTGATGATCACCGAAGCCGGGCAGCTCAAGGTGCTGGACTTCGGCATCGCCCAACTGGACACCGGCACAGGAGGGTTGACCACCGTCGGGACGGTCGTCGGCAGCCCGGCGTACATGGCGCCGGAGCGGTGGAGCGGCGACCGGGTGGACGGCCGGGCCGACCTGTACGCGGTGGGCTGCCTGCTGGTCGAACTCTGTACCGGGACGAGCCCGTTCGCCGGGAACTCGACGCCCGTCCTGATGTACCAGCACCTCAACGAGGTGCCCCCGGCGCTGGACGCGGGCCGGTACGGGCTGCCGCCGCACCTGCCCGCCCTGGTCGCGGAGCTGCTGGCCAAGGACCCGGCGGACCGGCCGGCCGACGCCCGGACGGTCGCCCGGCGGCTCGCGGACCTGGCCGACGGGAAGGAGCCGCCCGCGCCCGTGAAGGTCGTGCGGCCCGCGCGGTCCGCCCGGCGGGCGCCCGTCCGGCCCCGGGGGCTGACCAGGAGCCCGAAGGAG
This sequence comes from Kitasatospora sp. NPDC056651, assembly GCF_042792155.1. NCBI lineage: Bacteria > Bacillati > Actinomycetota > Actinomycetes > Kitasatosporales > Streptomycetaceae > Kitasatospora > Kitasatospora sp. NPDC056651. The sequence goes on from NZ_JBHTWX010000019.1 coordinate 18,860, forward strand.
CCGAACCTGCGGCCGGTGGGACGGCCCGCGCTGCGGTACCCCGATCCCCCGCCGCCCGCCCGGGCCGCCCCGCCCTCCCCGGTCGAGGACACGGTGGTCGAGGACGCGGCGGCCGTCCGGGGCCGGCTGCTGGAGACCGCCGAGGCCGTGCGGGACGCGCGGCCCGCGGTGGCGGCGCACCGGCTGCGGCCGGTGGTCGACGCCGCCGCGCGGTCGCTCGGCCCGACCGACCCGGAGGTCGTCACCGCCCGGCGGGACCTCGCACGCTACTACGGCCGGGCCGCCCAGCCGGCGCCGGCCGTCCGGCTGCTGGGGGACCTGGCGGAGGACCTGGAGCAGGCCCTCGGCGCGGCCGACCCCCAGGTCCTGGAGGTCCGGTACGAGCTGACCGAGCTGGTCCGCGGAAGTGGCGAGACGGTCACCGCGATCCGGTTGCTGGTCGACCTCCTGCCCGCGCTGAGGGCCGCCTGGGGCCCGCAGGGGCCGCTCGTCCTCCGGGCCGGGCAGGACCTCGCGACCTGCCAGGCCCGGCGGGGCGACTTCCGGGGCGCCGTGCTCCGGCTGACCGACCTGGTGCCCCGCCTGGACGAAGCCTTCGGCGTGACCGACCGGCGCAGCATGCGGGCCCGGGCCGACCTGGCGGAGTGCCGGAAGCGGGCCCGGTTCCAGGGCGGTCCGGCCCGGGCCGTCCGCGCCTGGCGGGTGCGGATCGACCGGGACGAGGCGCTGCGGCTGGTCCGGCTGCTCCGGGCCGGCGACGCCGATCCGCTCGCGGTCCGCGCGCTGGAGCGCGGCACGGGTGCGAAGGGCGTCGCGGAGCGGGTGGCCGCCGCGCCGTTCTTCGTCACGGACGAGGACCTGGTGACGGAGATCCGCGGTTCCTGAGCGGGCTCATGCCGCCAGCGCCGGTGCCGTCGGGAGCGCGGCCAGTGCGCGGAGCAGGGCGCGGGCGGCCGCGTCGTTCTGCCGGAAGCCCGGGGCGTCGGTGCGCGGCCGGGCGAAGGCGGTGGCCGAGCGCAGGCTGGTGTGCGGGCCGAGGGCGGTGCGGCGCGGGTGCGGGGCGCCGCCGAGGGACGGGTCGAGCAGCCGGCTGTCGGCGGGGGCGATGGTCACCAGGCCGGAGCGGTGGGTGTGGTCCGGGTCGGTGACCACCTCCTCGACGATCCGCCCGGCGCGGTGCAGCTCGGCCAGCAGCGGGTCCAGGGTGCGGCCCAGCGCGTGCTTGGGCAGGTACGCCTCGATCAGCGCCGTCGCATCGACCAGGTGGCCGGGCACGGTGGCGCCGGAGGCCCGCCAGCTGCCGCCCGCCTCGTCCCGCTCGATCCGGACGCCCGCGCCGAGGAAGCGCACCACCCCGGCCTCGGAGAGGGCGAGCAGCTGGCGCAGCCGGAAGCCGGGCGGGCCGGAGGCGAGGTAGCTGAAGTAGCCGAAGAACCACTCGTCCACCTCCTCGGCGATCGAGCGGGCGGTGAGCCGGCCGCTCGCGGCGATCCGGGGGAGCTGGCCGAACAGGGAGAGCAGGGCGAGGAAGGCGCCGAGGTCGGCGCTGTGCGCGGGGTCGGCCCGGCGGTCGGCGTCGGCGGCGACGTACCCGCGCAGGTGGGCCTGGAGTTCCTCGGCGGTGCCGAGTTCGAGCCCGGCCAGCGGGTGGTCGAGCCGCTCGAAGTCGATCCGGTCGGCGGGGTCGGGAACGGCTTCGGCGACCAGGGAGGCGAGCTCGGGGGTGTACCAGCCGTGCCGGTCGTACCGGTCGAGGAACTCCGTCCAGGGCAGCGCGGTGCGCCCGGGGTGGGCGTGGAACAGCTCGTGGTAGTGCCCGAAGCCGATCTCCTTGGCCATCAACGGCCAGAAGTCGCGCCGGAGTTCGAGCTGCCCTCCGCGGGCGAGCACGGTGTCCACGGCGGCCGCGTCGAAGTACCGGGGGAGCGGAGCGGGCGGCCCCTGGAGGCGGTAGCCGGTCTTGGAGTGGTACGGGACGCCGCGCCGGGAGCCGAGGTGCAGCACCGGTTCGCGGCCGGAGGGGAGGTAGCGCAGCGCGGGCCCGTCCCCGGTGGGCTCGAAGCGGCCGCCGCGGCCCTCGGTGAGCAGGGCGACCAGGTCCACCGAGGCGAGGCCGAGGCCGCGCAGCACCACCTGCTCGCCGGGGGCGATGCGGGCCAGCTCGGCCGTCACGTCGGCGGAGTAGGCGGGTGGCAGGTGGAAGAGGCCGTGCCGGGCGGCGAACTCGGCGTCGGCGGCGTGGCGCGGGTGCGGGGCGGAGTCGAGGTGGCCGAGGGTGAGGACGACGTGGTCGGCGGTGAGCGTCCGGTCGGTGAGGTGGACGGTCTGCGGGCCGTCGGCCGGGCCGTCGATCCGCCGGACGGTGTCGCGGTGGACGGTGACCGCGATGTGCGGCGGCAGGTCGGCGACGGCGCGGCGGAACACCCAGTCCAGGTAGGCGCTCTGGGCCCGGCGGGTGGGGAAGTCCGTGGGGGCGAGGGTGCGCAGTTCGGCGCGGACGGCCGGGTCGGCGACCTCCCGGTAGGGCGCGAACTCCTCCTGGCGCGGGGCCCATTCGGCGATCGAGGGACCGGGCCGGACCGGTCCTTCGAGGGTGGAGCGCTCGTCGGTGAACATGGTGACGTCCTCGGCCATCGAGTTCATCCGCAGCAGCGGGGACTGGTCGCGGCGCCAGATCCGGCCCGCGCCGGGCGGGTGCGGGTCGACCAGGTGGATCTCCAGCGGCCGGTCTCCGGGCAGGAGTTCGCGGGCGTTGGCGGCGATCCGCTCCAGCAGGCCGGTGCCGCGCGGGCCGGCCCCGACGATCACGACGACGCGGCCTCCGGTGACTCGCCCGCTGTGCTCACTCATGTGACCGCACCACCTTGGCGAAGGCCGCGCGGGCCCGCTGGAGCGGGGTGGGCGGCAGGCCGTCGCGGGTGGCGCCCCGGGCGAAGTGCCGTTCCACGTAGTACTGGCCGATGGACAGAACGGTGGTGACGGCCAGGTACCAGAGGGTGGCGACCACCAGCATCGGGATGACCTGGTACGACTGGAGGTAGACCAGCTGCACCGAGTAGAGCAGGTCGGAGACGGCCAGCACGCTGACGATGCTGGTGCCCTTGAGCGCGCCGATCAGCATGTTCCCGGCGGTCGGCACGATCGCCCGCATCGCCTGCGGGACCACGATCCGGCGCAGCACCCGCCACCGGCCGAGCCCGAGCGCGGCCGCCGCCTCCAGCTGACCGCGGTCCACGGAGAGGATGCCGCCGCGGATCACCTCGGCGGCGTACGCGGTCTCCAGCAGGGTGAGGCCGATGACGGCGGTCAGCGTGGGGCCCATCAGGTTGACGGTCTTCACCGTGACGAACTCGGGGCCGAACGGGATGCCGAGGCCGAGGGTCGGGTAGAGCGCGCCGATGTTGAAGAAGAACAGCAGCTGCACCAGCGGCGGGGTGGAGCGGAACACCCAGATGTAGCCCCAGCTCAGCGTGCGCAGCACCGGGTTGGTGGACAGTCGCATGGTGGCGAGGACGGTGCCGAGCACGAAGCCGAGGGCGAGGGTGACGGCGGTCAGCCAGAGGGTCAGGGTGAGGCCGTTGAGCACGGAGCGGGCGGTGAACCAGTCGGCGACCACGCTCCACTGGAAGGCCTTGTTGTGGATCGCCGAGTTGACGGCCATCGCGGCCAGCAGCAGCGCGACGGCGGCGGCGGCCCACTGGCCGGGCTTGCGGCGGGCGACGATCCGGGCCTCGGCGGCGGGCGGGCCGGCGGGCGGTCTGTCGGAGTGGCCGGGGGCGGCGGGCCGGTCGTGGGCGGGGAGGGCGGGCAGGACGTCCTGCGGGGTGGCCATGGCGGCGGCTCCTGGGCGGAGTGCGGGTGGGAGGAGGTACGGCGGTGGTCACGTACGCGGCGCGGCCCGTGTCCCTCAACACGGCCGACGCATGGCACTGCACTCCGCGTCGATCGTACGCATGCGCGATCGACGGCTGTCAAGGGCGGTCTGGGTGCCCGGCCATCCGCCCGAAACACCTCGGAAACGCGACGGGAGATCGCAACAGTGCGGCAATGAGGGGTGGTTGACGTACCGATCGGCCGACTGCTCAACTTGGGGCCATGTACGTCGAGCAGCCCCTGGTCACCCGCGACCACATCGACTTCGGTCGGGTGTGGTCCGCGGCGTGTCGCGGCTGACCGGACGGCGGGCCGCCCGTCCGGCCTCGATCCCGCTCGGCCCTGATCCCCTCGGGTAGCCCTCCCTCGGCTCACCTCCGGGACGGCTGACGCTCCGTCAAGTCTCCACCGTCTCCGACGGTTCCGCACTGCGCTCCGGCCGCACTCCACCGCTCCCGCCGCCGCGTACCTCCGCCCGCTGCCGCACTCCACCGCTCCCGCTGCCGCGTACCCGCGCCCGGCGGCCGTGGCCCCGCCACGGCCGCCTCCGGCGCTGCCCACCCGAAAGGTCCCGTCATGTCCGCCGAGTTCCTCCGGGTCGCCATCGACGACCCGCTGGCCGAGCCGCTGCTGCGCGAACTCACCCACGAGTACGTCACCCGGTACGGCCCCGAGGGGCGCCAGGAGATGACCCGCTACCCGGGCGAGGCCTTCGCCGAGCCGCACGGCGTGCTGCTGCTCCTGCTGGAGGACGGCGAACCGGTGGCCGGCGGCGCGTACAAGCGGTACGACGAGCACACCGCCGAGGCGAAGCGGGTCTGGACGCACTCCGCGCACCGCCGCCGGGGCCTGGCCCGTCAGGTCCTGGCCGAGCTGGAGCGGACGGCCGCCGCGGCCGGCTACACCCGGCTCTACCTCACCACCGGCCCGCGCCAGCCCGAGGCCAGGGGCCTCTACCTGGCGGCCGGCTACACCCCGTTGTTCGACGTCTCCGCCGATCCGCTGACCATCGACCTGCTGCCCTTCGAGAAGCGACTGCCCGAGCCGCTGTCGTCGCCCGTACCGGCCCCGACCTCCTGAGAGGCCCCCCGTGAGAACCACCACCGTCCGTCGCCGCCTGCTCGCGACCACCGCCCTGCTGCCGGTCCTGGCGCTGGCCGCCTGCGGCTCGGACCCGAAGATCGCGAGTGCGGCGGGGACGGGCGGTCCGGCCGCCACCGAGGACGTCGTCGCCGCCCTCACCACGTCGGAGGCCGCCGCCGCGCTGCTGCCCGAGGAGGTCCGCAAGGCCGGCACGCTGAAGTTCGGCTCCTCCTTCGGCACACCGCCCTCCGCGTTCCACGTCGACCAGGTCGGCAAGAAGCCCGCCGGGATCGACGTGGACTTCACCGACGCGGTGGCCAGGGTGCTCGGCCTGACCGTGCGGCGCGAGGAGGCCGCCTTCGAGACCATCCTGCCCGCGCTGGACAGCGGGAAGTTCGACGTCGGCACCGGCAACTTCGGGGTCACCACGGCCCGGCTGAAGACCATCGACTTCGTCACCTACATCGACGACGGCCAGGGCTTCGCGGTGAAGAAGGACAACACCGCGATCCAGCCGGTCACCGACCTGGTCCAGCTGTGCGGCCTGGTCGTCGGCACCGGCGCCGGCACCACCTTCGAGACCACCCTGAACAACCGGAAGAACGTCTGCACCGACGCCGGGAAGAAGCCGTACGAGGTCAGGGCGTTCAGCGAGAGCGGCGCCCTGCTGGCCGGCCTCCAGCAGGGCCGGGTGGACATCGAGATGTCCACCATCAACGGTCTGCGCCACCAGGCGGCGCAGGAGGCCTCCGGGACCCGCTTCCTCGGCGAGTTCCACCGCCTCGACGTCGGCTTCGCCCTGAAGAAGGGCTCGGCGCTCGCCCCGGCCCTCCAGGCGGCGGTCAACCAGCTGATCAAGGACGGGACGTACGAGCGGATCCTGCGCAAGTGGGGGGTCGCCGAATCGGCGATCAAGGAGTCGCAGATCAGCCCGCCCGAGCACGTCTGACCGCAGGGCCCCCGACCGCCGCCCCGAAGGAGTCCCGATGACCGTCAGCACCGCAGCGCCGCCGGCCCCGTCGAGGCCGGCGGCCGCCCTCGACCTCGACGACCTGGACGGCCTGCCGACCGTCCCCGCCCGGCACCCCTGGCGCTGGGCCGTCGGCGTCGCCGCCGTGGTCGTCCTCGCCCAGTTCGCCCACGGCCTGGCCACCAATCCGGGCTGGGACTGGGCCACCTTCCGGCTCTTCTTCACCGCCGACACCATCCTCCGGGCGATCGGGCGGACGCTCGAACTCACCGCCTACGGCACGGTGCTGGGCTTCCTGCTGGGCGCCGCGGTGGCCGCGATGCGGCTGTCCCGCAGCGCGATCCTGCGGTCCGTCGCCTGGGCGTACGTGTGGGTGTTCCGCTCGATCCCGCTGATCGTCCAGTTGGTGTTCTGGTTCAACCTCTCCTACCTGTACAAGCGGTTCGGGATCGGCATCCCGTTCGGCCCGACCTTCGGCGAGGTGGAGACGGTCGGGGTGCTCGGCGCGCTCGGCGCGGCGGTGCTCGGCCTCGGGCTGCACCAGGCCGCGTTCGCCGCCGAGATCATCCGCGGCGGCGTCGTCGCGGTGGACGCCGGCCAGCGGGAGGCGGCCGCCGCGCTCGGCATCCCGCGCTGGCGCCAGGGCTGGCGGATCGTGCTGCCGCAGGCCATGCGGGGCATCCTGCCGGCCGCCGCCAACGAGGTGGTCTCGCTGCTCAAGGGCACCTCGGTGGTCTACGTGATGGCCATCGGCGAGCTCTTCTACCAGGCCCAGGTCATCTACGGCCGCACCGGCCGGGTGGTGCCGCTGCTGATGGTCGCCACCGTCTGGTACGTGCTGCTGACCACCGTGCTCTCGATCGGCCAGTACTACGTCGAACGCCACTTCGCCCGGGGCGCCGAGCGCACCCCGCCGCCCACCCCGTGGCAGCGCGTCCGGGCCTTCGCCCGGAGCCTGCCGGACCGCACCCGGCCCGCCGCCCGTACCTCCGGAGGACAGTCGTGACCACCCTGACGAAGCCCGAACCCGCCCCGGCCGGCCCCGCCGAAGCGGCCCCGATGGTGCAGGTCCGCGGCCTGCACAAGAGCTTCGGCCGGCTGGAGGTGCTCCGCGGGGTCGACCTGGACGTCCCGGCCGGCTCGGTGACCGTGGTGCTCGGCCCGTCCGGCTCCGGCAAGTCCACCCTGCTGCGGGCGATCAACCACCTGGAGAAGCTGGACCGCGGCCACGTCGCCATCGACGGCGAACTGATCGGCTACCGGCGTTCCGGGGACCGGCTGTACGAGCTCAAGGAGCGCGAGGTGCTGCGCCAGCGCACCGGCATCGGCTTCGTGTTCCAGAACTTCAACCTGTTCCCGCACCTCACCGTGCTGGAGAACCTGGTCGAGGCGCCGGTCGCGGCGCTGCGCCGTCCCAAGGCCGAGGCCAGGGCGACGGCGCTGGCGCTGCTGGAGCGGGTCGGGCTGGCCGACAAGGCCGGCGCCTACCCGCGGCAGCTGTCCGGCGGGCAGCAGCAGCGGGTGGCGATCGCCCGGGCGCTGGCGCTGGAGCCGAAGGTGCTGCTGTTCGACGAGCCCACCTCGGCGCTCGACCCGGAGCTGGTCGGCGAGGTGCTGGACGTCATCAAGGACCTGGCCCGCAGCGGCACCACGATGATCGTGGTCACCCACGAGATCGGCTTCGCCCGGGAGGTGGCCGACACCGTGGTCTTCATGGACGGCGGCGTGGTGGTCGAGCAGGGCCCGCCCGCCGAGGTCCTGGACCGGCCGCGGCACGAGCGCACCCGGGCCTTCCTGGCCAAGGTCCTCTGACCCGCCTTTCCCCAAACCCCCCTTCACCGATGAGGAGTTCCGCCATGTCCGTACCCCGTCGCGCCCTCGTGACCGCCGCCGGCGCGCTCGCCGCCGCCCTCACCCTGGCCGGCTGCGGCAGTGGCGCCACGGGCGCGGCGGCGGAGCTCGCCCCGGGCAGGGGCGGCGGCACCGCGCCGAACGGCACGGTGGTGAACCTGTCGCCGAACCAGAACCGGATCACCACACCCAAGGTCGACGCGATCGCCGCGCTCGTCCCGGAGGAGATCAGACGCAAGGGGGCGCTGAGCGTGGTCGACTCCCTCGGCACCACCCCGCCGCTGGACTTCTACGCCGACGACGACAAGACGATCATCGGCGTCGAGCCGGACCTCGCGGTGCTGATCGGCAACGTGCTGGGCCTCAAGGTCGAGTTCAACCCGGTCTCCTGGGAGAACATCTTCGTCGGCCTGGACAGCGGCAAGTACGACGTGGGCCTGTCCAACATCACCGTCACCGAGGCGCGCAAGGAGAAGTACGACTTCGCCACCTACCGGCTGGACGTCCTGGGCTTCGAGGCCAAGAAGGGCAGCGGGATCAAGGTCACCGGCGCGAAGGACCTCGCGGGCCGGTCGGTCGGCGTCAACAGCGGCACCAACCAGGAGAAGCTGCTGGTCTCCTGGAGCGAGGAGAACGTCAGGAACGGCCTCAAGCCGATCGACATCAAGTACTTCCAGGGCCCGGAGTACTACCTGGCGCTCTCCTCCGGCCGGATCGACGTCTACACCGGCCCCAACCCCAGCCTGGCCTTCCACGCCGTGCAGACCGGCGAGACCGAGGTCGTCGGCACCTACTCCGGCGGCGGTGCGGACGTCCTCGGCAAGATCGCGGCGACCACCAGGAAGGACAACGGGCTGGTCAAGGCGCTGAACGGGGCGATCGACGAGCTGATCAGGAACGGCACGTACGGGCAGGTGCTCAAGCGCTGGGGCCTGGACGGCGAGGCGGTGCCGAACTCCGAGATCAACCCGCCCGGACTGCCCAAGCCCAAGCCGTAGACCGAGCCGTGGCCCCAGCCGGGGGCCGAGCCGTGGGCCGAGGCCGCGGCCCGACCGCGGCCGGGGCCGCCCGCGTTCGTTCACCCGTTCGTCCCCGGCCGCCGCTATGGTGACCCCTCCGACCCGCCCGGCGGCGAACGCCGGGCGGGCGCGGTCGAGTTGGGGGAGGGCATGGAGAAGGGCGAGGTGCTCGGCGGTCGCTTCCGGCTGGAGCGGCGGCTGGGCAAGGGCGGGTTCGGCGTGGTCTGGCGGGCGACCGACACGACCATCGACCGGGAGGTCGCCGTCAAGGTGCTGCTCGCCGAGCACGCCACCGACCGGGAGGCGGTCAGCCGGTTCGTCCGGGAGGCCCGGACGGCGGGCGGCCTCAACAACCCGCACATCGTGACCGTCTACGACTACGGGTGGACCGAGTCCGGCTCCGGGAAGATCCCGTACCTGGTGATGGAGCTGGTCCGCGGCCGGGCGCTGTCCGAGGTGCTCGGGGAGGGACCGCCGGACCACAAGCAGGCGCTGCGCTGGATGCGGCACGTGTGCAAGGCGCTGGACGCCGCGCACCGCTCGGGGATCGTCCACCGGGACATCAAGCCCGAGAACGTGATGATCGCCGACGAGGGGCAGCGGGCCAAGGTGCTGGACTTCGGCATCGCCCGGTTGGTCACCCAGACCGTCCGGCTGACCTCCACCGGCAACGTGGTCGGCACCCTGCCGTACCTGGCGCCCGAGTGCTGGTCCGGCGGCGCGGTGGACGGCCGGGCCGACCTCTACGCGCTCGGCGTCATGCTGTACCAGGTCTGCACCGGCGGCCGCCCGTTCCGCGCCGCCTCGGCCGCCGAGTTCATGTACAAGCACCTGGAGGAGGTCCCGCTCCGGGTCCGCAGCAAGGACCCGGAACTGGCCGACCTGATCGCCCGGCTGCTCGCCAAGCGGCCCGAGCAGCGTCCGGGCAGCGCCGCCGAGGTGCTGGAGCGGCTGCGCGGCATTCGGCCCGGGATGCTGAGCCCGGACGACCCCAGCCCGGAGCAGCTGCGCCGGCGGGCCGACCGGGCCTGGGAGCACGGCAGCGCGGGCGAGGTGGCGGAGGCGGTGGAGATCCTCACCGCGCTCGTCCCCGACTTCGCCCGGATCTGTGGCCCGGACGACCCGCGCACCCTGCGGACCTGCCACGACCTGGCGCTCTGGCTGGCCCGGGACGGCAGCCCGGGCGCCGCCGTCGCCCTGCTGGACGAGCTGGTCCAGGCGCCGGGCGCCACCCCGGAGGCCCGGGCCGACGCCCGGCGCGACCTCGCCCACTGGCAGCGGGAGGTCGTCCGGCTCGGCCCGGGCCGGACACGGGGCCCGGACCTAGACCTGGGCGTGCTGCTCGGCGGCGGCGCGCAGGGCGGCTGAGGCGTCCCGGGCGATCGGGTCGCCGTGCCCGAACACCACCGTCTCCACCGGCAGCGCGGCCAGCCGGTGGAAGGAGGCGAGCGCCCGCGCCGGGTCGGTGTTGAACACCCCCGGCATGGTCCGGCCCTGGACGTTGGCCACCGTGTCCCCGGTGAACAGCACACCGGGGCCGGGCAGGTGCAGCGCGATGCTGCCGTCGGTGTGCCCCGGCACGTGCAGCACCACCGCGCCGCCGCCGATGTCCAGCACGTCGCCGTCCTCGACCTCCCGGTGCACCCGGCAGGGCTCGGCGGGCGGGATCGGCGGCAGGCCGTCCCACAGCTGCTGCTCGAAGGGGCTCAGCACCGGCGGCGCCGCCGGCTGTTCGCGCCGGATGACGGGGGCGTCCAGCCGGTGCGCCACCACCTGGGCGCAGTGCCGCCGGGCGAGCACGGCGGCCGATCCGGTGTGGTCCTCGTGGTGGTGGGTGAGCACGATGCGGCGCAGTGCGGCCGGCTCCTGTCCGGTGGCGCGGATGCCCTGCTCGACGGCGTCGGCCGAGCCGGCGATGCCGGTGTCGACCAGGGTGAGGCCGTGTTCGTCCCGCCAGAGGTAGGCGGCGCCGAACTCCAGTGTGATCATGTGCAATTCGTCGCGTACCCGGATGATCTCCATGCCAGGCATCCTGCGCCCTGCGGCGCCCCGGCACGCCCGCGTTCGCCCTGGGCGTGCGTGCGTCGGCCGCCGGGGGCGGCCGGGGCCGGACGGATCCCGCCCATCGGGACGGTCTGGTCCGGCGCCCGCGGGCATTGGTATACCTCGTTCCCGGACTCGGGAGCGGCGCCCGTGCCGCTCCGATGAGCCGTGACGAAAGGCTGGTGACGGATCGATGAAGCTCCTGCGCGTCGGACCCCCGGGCGCCGAACGCCCGGTCGTCCTGGGCGGGGACGGCACCGCGTACGACCTCTCGGGGCGCGCCCGCGACCTCGACGGGGCCTTCCTGGCCGGGCTGGACCCGGCCGCCCTGGCCCGGGACGCGGCCGCCGGCGTCCTGCCGGTGGTCGACCTCGACGGCCTGCGGGTGGGCGCGCCCGTGGCCCGACCGGGCAAGGTGGTCGGCATCGGGCTCAACTACCGCGACCACGCGGCCGAGGCCGGGGCGGCGATCCCGGAGGAGCCGGTGATCTTCCTCAAGCCGGGTTCCACCGTGGTCGGCCCCTACGACGAGGTGCTGGTGCCGCGCGGCGGCGAGAAGACCGACTACGAGGCCGAGCTGGCCATCGTGATCGGCCGCACCGCCCGCTACCTGGACTCGCCCGCCGAGGCGGCCGGGGTGATCGCCGGCTACACGATCGCCAACGACGTCACCGAGCGGGCCTTCCAGTTCGAGCGCGGCGGCCAGTGGGACAAGGGCAAGTCGGCGGAGACCTTCACCCCGCTCGGCCCCTGGCTGGTCACCGCCGACGAAGTGGCCGACCCGCAGGCGCTGACCCTGCGGCTCTGGGTCAACGGCGAGCGGCGGCAGCACGGCAGCACCGCCGAGATGATCTTCCCGGTGCTCGAACTGGTCCGCTACGCGAGTCGGTTCATGGTGCTGGAGCCCGGCGACGTGATCATCACCGGCACCCCCGCCGGGGTCACCCTGGGCCGCCCCGGCACGCCGTACCTCGCCCCCGGCGACGTGGTCGAGATCGAGATCGACGGGCTCGGCCGCCAGCGGCAGGTGCTCGGCAAGGCCTGAGCGCCCAGGCCGGCCCCGACCCCTGGCACGGGGGTCGGGAGCCTCACGGGCGCGCCAGCACCGCCCGCAGCCGCTCCGCCCGCCGCGCCCGCGGCCCCTCCAGCGCGAGCACGCCCGCCAGCACCTCGGCCGTCTGCGGATCGTGCAGCGCCGTCGCCGCCGCCATCGCGGTGAACTGGTCCACCAGCCAGTCGCGCAGCTCCGTCACCGGCAGCGCCCGCCCCTCGTCCAGCCAGCTCAGCGACGCGCCCTCGACCACCGCGATCCACGAGCGCACCAGCAGCGTCAGCCGCGGCCCGGCCTCCCGCACGCCCAGGTGGCGCAGGGTGCGCCGCAGCGCCACCCGCCGGACGTCGTCCACGATCGCCGAGGTGCGGGCCGTCTCCACCACCGAACCGCCGCGCAGCAGCGCCGAGTAGCCCGCCTCGTGCTCGACCACGAAGGCGAAGTAGCCGTCCAGCACCGCCGACAGCTGCTCGGACGGAGTCCCGCTCACCGGCACCGCGAACCGGCTGGTCAGCTCCTGCGCCGCGGAGCGCAGCGCGGCCTCGTACAACTGCTGCTTGCCGCCCGCGAAGTAGCGGTACACCAGCGGCCGGGAGGCTCCGGCGGCCTCGGCGACGTCGTCCAGGCCCACCTCCTCGGGCGGCCGGGAGGCGAACAGCTCCAGGGCTACCGCGATCAGCTGCTCGCGCCGCTGCTGGACCGGCAGCCGCCGGTATCCGGTGCGGCGCGGACGCGGCTCGGGTTCGGCCGGGGCGGGTGCCTGACCGGCGGCCGGGGCGGGGCTGGCTTCCATGGCGGCCAGCGTAACCGGCGTGCTACGGATCGGAACCGGTCGCGCCGAACGGATTTCGCGGGCCGGACCAGGCAAAAGGGTTGCAAAGCCGCCGCGCCGCGAAATGATGTCCGGATGCGTGAAGAACTGATCACCGCCGACGGCACCACCCCGCGCCGCATCGCCGACGACCACGTCCGCGAACTGGCCGAGCTCGACCCGCTGATCGCGGTCTACCTCGGCCTCAACCCCGAGGACGACCGCCTGCCCGACCTCTCCCCGGCCGGCCCCGAGGCCGTCGCCGACCTCGCCCGCCGCACCCTGGCGAGGCTCGACGAGGCCGAGCGGGCCGGCGCCGCCGAGGACGAGGCCGAGCGCCGCTGCGCCCGGCTGCTGCGCGAGCGGCTGACCGCCGAACTCCTCGTCCACGAGGCGGGGGAGAGCTTCCGCTCGCTGCGCAACCTCGGCTCCCCGGTGCACGAGCTGCGGGAGTCGTTCACCCTGATGGGTACCGACACCGAGGCCGAGTGGCAGGTCGTCGGCCGCCGCCTGGCGAGGGTCCCGGTGGCGTTCGAGCAGTACCGGCGGACGCTGGCCGAGGGCATCGAGCGCGGTCTGCTCGCCGGTCCGCGCCAGGTGTCGACCGTGCTCGGGCAGTTCGCCGAGTGGCTGGGCGAGGACACGCCCGCCGACGAGCGGGCCCCCGAAGGAGGTGCGCCGCGTGGCGGCGCGGACGACGGCGGTGACGGGCGACGGGCGGGATGGTTCGGGCAGTTCGTCCAGGGCGCGCCGCAGGAGCTGCGCCCGGAGCTGTCGAAGCACGCGGTGGCCGCCGACGAGGCGCTGGCCGAGCTGCGCGACTGGCTGCGCGACGTGTACGGCCCGGCCGCCGCCGGTGCCCCGGACACCGCGGGCCGGGAGCGCTACGTCCGGTGGGTGCGCTACTGGACCGGTGCCGACCTGGACCTGGACGAGGCCTACACCTGGGCCTGGAGCGAGTTCCACGACCTGCTGGCGCAGATGGAGGCCGAGGCCGGGAAGGTGCGGCCGGGCGAGGGCCGGCTGGCGACGATGAAGTGGCTGGAGACCGACGGTCCGGCCATCGAGGGCGCCGAGGCCGCCCGGGAGTACCTCCAGGGCCTGATGGACCAGGCGATCCGGGACCTCCAGGGCACCCACTTCGACCTGGCCGAGCCGGTCACCCGGGTCGAGTCGAAGATCGCCCCGGCGGGCAGCGCCGCCGCGCCGTACTACACCGCCCCCTCGCTGGACTTCAGCCGCCCGGGGCGGACCTGGCTGCCGCTGGTCGGCCGGGACAGCTTCCCGGTCTGGGACCTGGTCTCCACCTGGTACCACGAGGGCGTCCCGGGCCACCACCTCCAGCTCGCGCAGTGGAACTACGTCGCCGACCGGCTCTCCACCTACCAGGTCAGCCTCGGCGGCGTCAGCGCCAACATGGAGGGCTGGGCGCTGTACGCCGAGCGCCTGATGGACGAGCTCGGCTACCTCACCGACCCGGGCCACCGCCTGGGCTACCTCAACGCGCAGATGATGCGGGCGCTGCGGGTCATCGTCGACATCGGCATGCACGTGGGCCTCGACTTCCCCGCGGACTCCCCGTACAAGCCGGGCGAGCCGGTCAGCCCCGAGCACGCCCGGGAGTTCTTCGGCCTGTACTGCGGCCTGGGCGACGACTTCCTGGACAGCGAGCTGGTCCGCTACCTGGGCCTGCCCGGCCAGGCGATCGGCTACAAGCTCGGCGAGCGCGCCTGGCTGCGCGGCCGGGCGGCGGCGAAGGCGGCCCACGAGGCGCGCGGCGAGGAGTTCGACCTCAAGGCCTGGCACATGGCGGCGCTCTCGCTGGGCTCGCTGGGGCTGGACGACCTGGTCGAGGAGCTCTCGGCGCTCTGAGCCGTTCCTCGGGGCGTGTCCGACACGCCCGAGGGGGCCCGGGACTCGGTCGCGAGTCCCGGGCCCCCTCGTCCTTTGGTCCCGATCGAGTGGATTTGGCCAGGTTTTTCCTTGCCATCCGTCCGGGCCGGGGTTTGGCTGGAAGGCGACTGCGTGATCTCTCCGCCCGACTCCGGAAGGCTGGACCAGTGCCTGCGCACCCCGCCACCGGTCATGAGGACGCGGACCGACGCCGCTGGTGGGCGCTGGCCGTCATCGCCACCGCCCAGCTCATGATCGTGCTCGACATCACCATCGTGAACATCGCCCTGCCGTCCGCCCAGCGGGACCTGGGCATCTCGGACGCCGACCGCCAGTGGGTGATCACCGCCTACTCGCTGGCCTTCGGCAGTCTGCTGCTGCTCGGCGGACGACTGGGCGACCTCTTCGGCCGCAAACGCGTCTTCACCGTCGGCCTGCTGGGCTTCGCCCTCGCCTCCGCCCTCGGCGGCGCGGCGCTCGGCCCGGCCATGCTGTTCGGCGCCCGCGCCCTCCAGGGCGCGTTCGGGGCCCTGCTCGCCCCCTCCGCGCTGGGGCTGCTGTCCACCACCTTCTCCGACCCCCGGGAACGCAGTACGGCCTTCGGCATCTTCGGCGCCGTCGCCGGCGGCGGCTCCGCGATCGGCCTGCTGGCCGGTGGCGTGCTGACCGAGTACCTGGACTGGCGCTGGTGCCTGTTCGTCAACGCGCCGATCGCCGCCGTCACCGCCTTCGCGGCGTTCTCCCTGCTGAAGCGCGACCACACGGCCAGGGGCCGCCGGACGCGGCTGGACCTGCCCGGGGCGCTGCTCGGCTGCGGCGGCCTGCTGGCGATCGTCTACGGCACCTCCGAGGCCGTGAGCCGGGGCTGGAGCGACACCCTGGTGCTCGCCGCGCTGGGCCTGGGCGCGGCGCTGCTGGTGCTGTTCGTCCTGGTCGAACGGCGGACCGCGCACCCGCTGCTGCCGACCCACATCATCGCGGACCGCAACCGCGGCGGCGGCGCGCTCTCGGTGGGCCTGGCGATGATCGGCATGTTCGGCCTGTTCCTGTTCCTGACCTACTACCTCCAGGGCATCAAGCACTTCTCGCCGATCATGTCCGGGCTGTCCTTCCTGCCCATGACGGCCGCCATCGTGCTGAGTTCGACGGGCTTCGCGGCCCGGATGATGACCAGGGTGGCGACCCGGAACCTGATCGGCCCCGGTCTGCTGCTGGCCGCGGGCGGCATGGCCTGGCTGACCCAGATGCGGGTGGACAGCCACTGGGCCGCACTGGTGCTGCCCGCCGAGCTGCTGCTCGGCTTCGGCATGGGCCTGGTGTTCATGCCGGCGATCAACCTGGCCACCCTCGGGGTCGCCCCGCACGAGGCCGGCGCGGCCTCGGCCACCATCAACTCGGCCCAGCAGGTGGGTGGTTCGGTCGGCACCGCGCTGCTGAACACAGTCGCCGCGAGTGCCACCGCGAGCTTCCTGGCCACCCGGACCGCCGCCGGCCCGGCGGTGCGGGCGCAGGGCGCGGTGCACGGCTACGTCGTCGCGACGTGGGTGGCGATGGGTGTCCTGCTGCTGGCCGCGCTGGTGGCGACGCTGATGATCGACCACCGCCCGGCGCGCGGCGGGGCCGCCCCCGCCGCCGTGCCGGTCGGGGAGGCCGGGAAGGCCCGGGTCGAGGCCGGAGTCGATGCCCGGGCCGACGCCCGGGCCGAGCCCCGGACCGGGGCCCGCGTCGAGGCGGGGCCGGAGCGACCACGCCTCGACTGAAATTTGCAGCAAGATCTTGCAGCCAACCTCCGGCGCCTGCTTGACTCCTGGCACCGTCCAGGATCAAGGAGGCACCATGCTGCCGGAGTTCGACCTGCTCGTCGTCGGCGGTACCGGAGTGGACACCATCGTCCGGGTCGAGCGGCTGGAGATCCCCTCCGGCGACTCGGAGTTCGTCGAACCGGTGCGGGACTACGTCGGCCACACCGGCAACGGCGTCGCCCTCGGCGCCCACCACCTCGGCCTGCGCACCGCGTTCATCGACTTCCTCGGCGAGGACCCGCAGGGCGACCTGGTCCGCGCCCACTACGCGCGCCACGGCCTGCACTTCGCGCACCTGGTGAGCCCGCACGGCACCCCGCGCGGCGTCAACCTGGTGGACGCGGCCGGCCGCCGGTTCTCCTTCTTCGACGGCCGGCACCCCGCCGACCTGCGACTGCCGCGCTCCTTCTACCTGCCGTACGCCGAGCGCAGCCGGCACGTCCACCTGTCCATCACCGGCGTCAACCGGGACATGTACGGCGACCTGCGCCGCCTCGGCCGCACCACCTCCACCGACCTGCACGACTGGGACGGCGCCGACCCGCACCACCGCGACTACGCGCTCGGCTCCGACCTGGTGTTCCTCTCGGTGGCCGGCTGCCGCGGCCGGCACGAGGAGGTGATGCGCGCGGTCCTCGCCGAGGGCCGCGCACGGGTGGTGGTCGCCACCGCCGGTGCCGAGGGCTGCCACCTGCTCACCCGGGACGACCCCGGGCCGCGCCACCTGCCGGCCGTCGACCCGGGCCGCCCGGTGGTGGACACCAACGGCGCCGGGGACGCCTTCGTCTCGGGCTTCCTGTACGCCTGGTTCCAGGGCCGCGCGCCGCTGGACTGCGCCCGAGCCGGTACGGTGGCCGGGGCCTTCGCCTGCACCGCCGCCGGAACGCACACCGCCTTCGTCGGGGCCGCGGAACTGGACGCGGTGCTCGCCGACCGGTGACACCGGGGCGCGGGCGGCGGCGCCGGGGACACGGTCGGGTGGCGGATTTCTCATCGAGCTCCAAGGAGCCGGTCACACCGCTACCAGGCTGAGGCGCCATAGTCGTTGACCGGACGCCGCCACCGATCGCCCCCGGCAGGAGAAGCAGGCATGGGCAAGCACCGCCGCCAGAGGTCCCGCCGTCGCGGTCTGCTGGTCCCGTCCCTGCTCACCGCGCTGTCCGCGGTCGCGGTCGCCGCCGTGCTGACCGGGACGCACGGGCTGGACCTGTCCGACGCGACGACCGCCGGAAAGGCCGCCCGCAGCACCCGGGTCGCCGTCGCGCCCGCCCCGGTCACCACCTCGGCGGCCCCCGCCCCGCCGGCCCCGGTCGCGGCCCCCGCCCCGACCGGTCAGCCCGCGCCCACCGACTCCCCGACGGCCGCGGCGCCGACCACCCCCGCCGCCCAGGACGTCGCCCTCGGCACCACCGGTCCGGCCCCGCTCCCGGCCGTCGACCGCGAATCCGCCACCGTCGGCGCGCTGTTCGGCGGCTCGGTGGCGGCGGGCAAGCACTTCTGCACCGCCAGCGTGCTGCACAGCACCGGCGGCAACCTGCTGCTGACCGCCGCGCACTGCCTCAGCAGCACTGACGGCGTCACCTTCGCCCCGGGCTACCGCGACGGCTCCGCCCCGTACGGCACCTGGCAGGTGACCGCGATCCACACCACCCCCGGCTGGTCCCAGAAGGGCGACGTGGACGAGGACTTCGCGATCCTGGAGACCGCCCCCAGCGGCGGGCGCAACGTCGAGGACGTGGTCGGCGGCAACCGGCTGGGCGCCGGCGAGCCCTTCGGCGCGACCGTCCGGCTCTACGGCTACCCGGCGGACTCGGAGGAACCGCTGCTGTGCACCGACACCACCGGCCGGCAGAGCGGCTACCAGCGGGTCGTCCAGTGCCCGTCCTACCCGTCCGGCACCAGCGGCGGCCCGTGGATCGACACCGCCACCGGCGAGGTGGTCGGCGCGATCGGCGGCTACGAGCAGGGCGGCGACACCGACGACACCTCGTACAGCGCCTACTTCGACCACACCATCGCCGACCTCTACACCCAGGTCGAGGCCTCCGCCTCCTGAGTCCCGGGCCCGCCCGCGGCGGGCTCCGGACCGGCCCCGGAAAACGACGAAGACCCAGATCCGTGGATCGACTCCACTGATCTGGGCCTCATGTGCACTTCCTGCGAAGTGCCCCCGGTAGGATTCGAACCTACGCACCCGCCTCCGGAGGGCGGTGCTCTATCCCCTGAGCTACGGGGGCCTGTCGGCCTGTCGGCTGCTTGCGCTTGCGACGTGGGAAACAATACCCCATGAATCTTGCTCGCTGTGCACGGGTTTCCCGGAAGGCCGTCCGGCGGTGCCGGCGGGCGGGGGAGCGGAAGTGCCCAAAGGCCGGACGGGGCGACGGGGCCGCCGATACCCTCGGTGAGGTGTCGGGAGTGTCCGGGCGGGTCCTCGTGGTGGACGACAGCGAGGTGATCCGTCAGCTGATCACGGTCAACCTGGAGCTCGAAGGCTTCGAGGTGGTGACCGCCGCCGACGGCGCCGAGTGCCTGGAGGTCATCCGCCGGGTGCAGCCGGACGTGGTGACGCTGGACGTGATGATGCCGCGACTGGACGGTCTGCGGACGGCGGCGCGGCTGCGCGCGACCCCGGACACCAGTCGGCTGCCGATCGCGATCGTGAGCGCCTGCACCCCGGCGGACCTCGACCTGGGGGAGACGGTCGGGGTGGACGGCTACCTCGGCAAGCCCTTCGACCCGGCCGACTTGGTGGCCCTGGTCCGTCGCCTGATGCGGCTCGGCGGGCGGCCCGGCGCGCCGCCCCGCGCGCGGGCCGGCCGTTCGTGCGACGGGGTTCGCCCTGAGCGAACAGACCGCGCGGATCGGGGCCGAGACCCCGGAACGGGGCCGCCCGGACGTCTCAACCGGTAAACCGAGTGGCGGGCGGGCACCCCGTCTCGCCTACGCTTGGCGTCGTGACCCCCGCAGACCTTTCCCAGGCAATCCAGGCCGCAGTGAGCTCCGCCGTCGAGGCGGGCGAGCTGGCCGTCGCCGTGCCCGAGCACGTGTCGGTCGACCGGCCCAAGAACCGGGACCACGGCGACTACGCGACGAACGTGGCCCTCCAGCTCGCCAAGGCGGCCGGCAAGCCGCCGCGAGCCATTGCCGAACTGCTGGTCGAGCGCCTGCGAGGGATCACCGGCGTCGCCAAGGTCGACATCGCCGGTCCGGGCTTCCTGAACATCACCCTGGACACCGCCACCGCCGGTGCGCTGGCGCGCACCGTCGTCGAGGCGGGCGAGGCCTACGGCCGCAACGAGGCGCTCAAGGGCCTGAAGATCAACCTGGAGTTCGTCTCCGCCAACCCGACCGGCCCGATCCACATCGGCGGCGTCCGCTGGGCGGCCGTCGGCGACTCGCTGGCGCGCGTGCTGCGGGCCTCCGGCGCCGACGTCACCACCGAGTACTACCTCAACGACGCCGGCGTGCAGATCACCAAGTTCGCCGCCTCGCTTCAGGCCGCCGCGAACGGCCGCGAGGTGCCCGAGGGCGGGTACGTCGGCGAGTACATCGTCGACATCGCCAAGGCGCTGACCGAGGCCGTCCCGGGCGTGCTCGACCTGCCCGAGGCCGAGCAGCTGGAGGTCTTCCGCGCCGAGGGCCTCAAGCTCATGGTCGCCGAGATCCAGCGCTCGATGGACGAGTTCGGCACCCACTTCGACGTGTGGTTCTCGGAGAAGACGCTGCACGACTCCGGCGCGGTCGAGGAGGCCATCGACCGGCTGCGCGAGCAGGGCCACGTGTTCGAGCAGGACGACGCGGTCTTCCTGCGCACCACGGACTTCGGCGACGACAAGGACCGCGTCCTGATCAAGGCCGACGGCGACAAGACCTACTTCGCCGCCGACGCCGCGTACTACCTGTCCAAGCGGGACCGCGGCGCCGAGGTCGCGCTCTACATGCTGGGCGCCGACCACCACGGCTACGTCAACCGCCTCAAGGCCATCTCGGCCTGCGCGGGCGACGACATGAACCGCAACATCGAGGTGAAGATCGGCCAGTTCGTGAAGATGCTTCGCGACGGCGAAGAGGTCCGCATGTCCAAGCGGGCCGGCAACATCATCACGATCGACGACGTGGTCGAGTGGATCGGCGTGGACGCCGCCCGCTACACCCTGGCGCGCTCCTCCACGGACTCGACGATCACGCTGGACATCGACCTGCTGACCAGCCAGACCACCGAGAACCCGGTCTTCTACGTCCAGTACGCCCACACCCGGATGTGCGGCGTGGCGCGCAAGGCCGCCGAGCTGGGCGTGGACAAGGGCACGGCCGAGCAGTTCAAGCCCGAGCTGCTCGCCACCGAGTGGGAGTCCGACGTGCTCGGCCACCTCGCCGAGTTCCCGCGGGTGCTGGCCACGGCCGGCGAGCTGCGCGAGCCGCACCGGGTCGCGCGCTACCTGGAGGAGCTCGCGGGCAAGTACCACCGCCTGTACGAGAACTGCATGTTCCTGCCCAAGGGCGACGAGGAGCTCAACGACACCCACCGGGCCCGCCTCTGGCTGGTCGAGGCGACGCGCACCGTGCTCGCCAACGGACTCACGCTCCTGGGCGTGACGGCGCCCGAGCGGATGTAGGCACCACCCCCAAGCGCAACGGCGGGGGCGGCGGACGGTCAACGAGGACCGTCGCCGCCCCTCGCCATAGGTCTCGAAGGACTTGTAGAAGATGAGTCGTTCCGCACACCCGGCAGGCCCCCGTCACGGCGACGTCCTGCCCGAGGGCCACTACCAGGCCCCGCCCGCCGACCTGAACGCGCTCGACCCCAAGGTCTGGTCGCGCACCGTCTCCCGCGATGCCGAGGGCGTGGCCACCGTCGGCGGCGTCGACGTCAGGCGGCTGGCCGCCGAGTTCGGCACCCCCGCCTACGTGCTGGACGAGGAGGACTTCCGGGCCCGGGCACGCGCCTGGCGGGACGCCTTCGGCACCGACGCGGACGTCTACTACGCCGGCAAGGCGTTCCTCTCCAAGGCCGTCGTGCGCTGGCTGCACGAGGAGGGCCTCAACCTCGACGTGTGCAGCGCGGGCGAGCTGGCCGTGGCGCTGGCCGCCGGGATGCCGCCGCAGCGGATCGCGCTGCACGGCAACAACAAGGCGGTGGACGAGCTCGAACACGCGGTGAGCACGGGCGTCGGGCACATCGTGGTCGACTCCTACGAGGAGATCGAGCGGCTCGCCGCGATCGCCGCCCGCCAGGGCGTGCGCCAGCAGGTGCTGATCCGGATCACCGTCGGCGTCGAGGCGCACACCCACGAGTTCATCGCCACGGCGCACGAGGACCAGAAGTTCGGGCTCTCCCTGACCGGGGGCGCGGCCGCCGAGGCAGTGCGCCGGGTGCTGGCGCACGGCGACAGCCTGGAGCTGCGCGGCATCCACTCGCACATCGGCTCGCAGATCTTCGACATGGCCGGCTTCGAGGTCGCCGCCCGCCGGGTGGTCGGCCTGCTGGCCGAGATCCGCGACGAGCACGGCGTCGAGCTGCCCGAGATCGACCTCGGCGGCGGCCTCGGCATCGCGTACACCAGCGAGGACGACCCGCGCGAGCCGGCCGAGATCGCGGCCGCGCTGGCCGACATCGTCCGCCGCGAGTGCGCCGCCGCGAACCTGGACGCCCCCCGGCTGAGCGTGGAGCCGGGCCGGGCGATCGTCGGCCCGACGGCGTTCACGCTGTACGAGGTCGGCACCGTCAAGCCGCTGGAGGGCCTGCGCACCTACGTCAGCGTGGACGGCGGGATGTCCGACAACATCCGCACCGCGCTGTACGACGCCGAGTACTCGGTGGCCCTGGTCTCGCGCACCAGCGACGCGGAGCCGATGCTGGTGCGGGTGGTCGGCAAGCACTGCGAGTCCGGCGACATCGTCGTCCGGGACGCCTTCCTGCCGGCCGACCTGGCCCCGGGCGACCTGATCGCGGTGCCCGCCACCGGCGCCTACTGCCGCTCGATGGCGAGCAACTACAACCACGCCCTCAAGCCCCCCGTGCTCGCCGTCAGGGACGGCGCGGCGCGGGTGATCGTCCGGCGCGAGACGGAGGAGGATCTCCTGCGTCTGGATGTCGGATGACGAAATTCTCGTCTCAATACATGGGACGACCGTAGATCCGTACGGAAAGTCCCGGAGACTGGTACGGACCGAAGATTCCGGCGGCCCCGAGAAAATCCGCCGGAATGACGAAGACGATGAATGCAGAGCGGAGTCGGATGATGCGTACGCGCCCGCTGAAGGTGGCGTTGCTGGGTTGTGGTGTGGTGGGCTCCGAGGTGGCGCGCATCATGACGACGACGGCCGACGACCTCGCCGCTCGCATCGGTGCACCGGTCGAGCTCGCCGGGATCGCGGTCCGCCGCGCCGGGCGGGTCCGGCCGGGTGTCCCGGAGCACCTGATCACCACCGATGCCGAGGCCCTGGTGAACCGCGGCGACATCGACGTGGTGGTCGAGGTGGTCGGCGGCATCGAGCCCTCCAAATCGCTGATCCTGTCGGCGTTCGAGCGGGGTGCCTCGGTGGTCAGCGCCAACAAGGCGCTGCTCGCCAAGGACGGCACCGAGCTGCACGCCGCGGCCGCCGCGGCCGGGGTGGACCTGTACTACGAGGCCGCGGTGGCGGGCGCGATCCCGCTGCTGCGCCCGCTGCGCGAGTCCCTCGCGGGCGACAAGGTCAACCGGGTGCTGGGCATCGTCAACGGCACCACCAACTTCATCCTCGACAAGATGGACACCACCGGCGCCGGCTACTCGGAGGCACTGGAGGAGGCCACCGCGCTGGGCTACGCCGAGGCCGACCCGACGGCCGACGTGGAGGGCTTCGACGCCGCCGCCAAGGCCGCGATCCTGGCCGGCATCGCGTTCCACACCAAGGTCACCGCGGCGGACGTCTACCGCGAGGGCATCACCGAGGTGACCGCGGCCGACATCGCCTCCGCCAAGGAGATGGGCTGTGTGGTCAAGCTGCTCGCGATCTGCGAGCGGGCGAGCGACGGCGCTTCCGTCACCGCGCGGGTCCACCCGGCGATGATCCCGCTGTCGCACCCGCTGGCCTCCGTCCGCGAGGCGTACAACGCGGTGTTCGTCGAGGCCGAGGCGGCCGGCCGGCTGATGTTCTACGGCCCCGGCGCGGGCGGCTCGCCGACCGCCTCCGCGGTGCTCGGCGACCTGGTCGCGGTCTGCCGCAACAAGCTGGCGGGCGCCACCGGCCCCGGCGACTCGGTGTACACCCGGCTGCCGGCCAAGCCGATGGACGAGGTGGTCACCCGCTACCACGTCAGCCTGGACGTCGACGACCGCGCGGGCGTGCTCGCCCAGGTGGCGTCCGTCTTCGCCGAGCACGGCGTGTCCATCGACACCGTGCGCCAGCAGGGCCGCGACGGCGACGCCTCGCTCGTCGTGGTCACCCACCGTGCCACCGACGCCGCGCTGTCGGCGACGGTCGACAAGCTCCGCGCGCTGGACAGCGTGCGGGACGTGGCCAGCATCATGCGGGTCGAAGGGGAATAAGGAACAGCCATGAACGCCGTTGCCGAGAACGTCGTCCGAGGCGCGCACACCCACCAGTGGCGCGGCCTGATCGAGGAGTACCGGGACCGCCTGCCGGTCACCGCGGCCACCCCGGTGGTCACCCTGCTGGAGGGCGGCACGCCCCTGGTGCCCGCCCAGGTGCTCTCCGAGCGCACCGGCTGCGAGGTCTACCTCAAGGTCGAGGGCGCCAACCCGACCGGATCCTTCAAGGACCGCGGGATGACGATGGCCATCTCCAAGGCCAAGGAGGAGGGCGCGCAGGCGGTCATCTGCGCGTCCACCGGCAACACCTCGGCCTCCGCCGCCGCGTACGCGGTGCGCGCCGGGATGGTCTCCGCCGTGCTCGTCCCGCAGGGCAAGATCGCCCTCGGCAAGATGGGCCAGGCGCTGGTGCACGGCGCCCGGATCCTCCAGGTCGACGGGAACTTCGACGACTGCCTCACCCTTGCGCGTGAACTGTCCGAGAAGTACCCGGTGGCGCTGGTCAACTCGGTCAACCCGGTGCGGATCGAGGGCCAGAAGACCGCGGCCTTCGAAATCGTCGACATGCTCGGCGACGCCCCGGACATCCACGTGCTGCCGGTCGGCAACGCGGGCAACATCACCGCGTACTGGAAGGGCTACCGCGAGTATTCCCGCCCGTCACCCGCCGCCACCCTTGACGGAGACGCTACGCGCCGCACCCTCCCTGCCCTCGCCACCCGCACCCCGCGGATGTGGGGCTTCCAGGCCTCCGGCTCGGCCCCGATCGTGGACGGCGCCCCGGTGCTCAAGCCGCAGACCATCGCCACCGCGATCCGGATCGGCAACCCGGCCTCCTGGGACTTCGCGCTCGCCGCGCGGGACGAGTCCGGCGGCCTCATCGACAAGGTGACGGACCGTCAGATCCTGTCCGCCTACCGGCTGTTGGCCTCGCAGGAGGGCGTCTTCGTGGAGCCCGCCTCGGCCGCCTCGGTGGCCGGCCTGCTGGCCAAGGCGGAGGCCGGCCTGGTCGACCCGGGCCAGCGGATCGTCTGCACCGTGACCGGCAACGGCCTGAAGGACCCGGACTGGGCGGTGGCCGGCGCGCCGCAGCCGCAGATCGTCCCGATCGACCCGGAGGCGGCCGCCCGCAGCCTCGGGCTGCTCGACTGACGGGCTCTGACGCCCCGACGGGCCGGCCCTCCAGGGGGCCGGCCCGTCGAAGTTCCACACTGACGCTTTTGTGTCCATTGAGCTTCGCTTTGCGATCCGTTTTCGCCCCCCTCCTCGACGGAGGGGGGTGCGCATTCCGGCCAGAACCGGCAACACACCAGATCGAAGGCCCACGGGGTGTACCGCTGGGGAACCTCTCTTCGATACTCTGGCCTCGGCCGCGTGGCAACTGCCCCGGGCCCGGCGGGTCCGGGCCGAGCCGACCCCAGCGACCGCCCGCCCCCGAGGGGCCGTGGTCCGTTCCCCACCCTCGCACCGACGACGCGCTCCGCGCCGCCCGATTTCCCCAGGAGAGTCCACCGCATGGCCGGTCCTGCGTTCCGTGCCGCCGCCGTCCGGGTCCGGGTTCCCGCGACCAGCGCCAACCTCGGCCCGGGCTTCGACGCCTTCGGGCTCGCGCTGGGTCTGTACGACGACGTGGTCGTCCGGGTCGCCGACTCCGGCCTCTCCGTCGACATCGCGGGTGAGGGCGCCGAGACGCTGCCGCGCGACGAGCGCCACCTGCTGGTCCGCTCGATGCGCGCCGCCTTCGACCGGCTCGGCGGCCAGCCCCGAGGCCTCGAAGTGGTCTGCGCCAACCGGATACCGCACGGCCGCGGCCTCGGCTCGTCCTCGGCCGCCATCTGCGCCGGCATCGTGGCCGCCCGCGCGGTGACCATCGGCGGGCCGTCCGCGCTGGACGACGAGGCGCTGCTGGCCCTCGCCTCCGAGCTGGAGGGCCACCCCGACAACGTCGCGGCCTGCCTGCGCGGCAACTTCACCATCGCCTGGACCGACGAGGAGTCGGCCAGGGCGGTGGCGCTGGAGCCGTCCGAGCAGGTCGTCCCGGTGGTGTTCGTCCCGGCCGGTGAGGTGCTCACCGAGACCGCGCGCGGACTGCTGCCGAAGACCGTCCCGCTGGCCGACGCCGCCGTCAACGCCGGCCGCTCCGCGCTGCTGGTGGAGGCGCTGACCAGGCGGCCCGACCTGCTCCTCGCCGCCACCGAGGACCGGCTGCACCAGGACTACCGCGCCTCCGCGATGCCGGACAGCGCCGCGCTGGTCGGCGCGCTGCGCGCCGAGGGCGTCCCCGCGGTCATCTCCGGGGCCGGCCCGACCGTCCTGGCGCTCACCGACGAGGCGGGCGCCGACAAGGTGCTCTCCTTCGCCGGGCACCACGGCCACGGCGGCGACCCGGCGTTCGCCGCGCACCGGCTGGACGTCGACCGCACCGGGGCCCTCGTGCTCCCGCTGGACGTCTGAGCAGCCCGAACGGGCCGTTCGGGGCCCGGCACCGGCACCCTGCCGAGCCGGGCCCGACGGACACGATTGGCAAGCACGAGGCTGGGGAATGTCTGAGGGGGTCGGTAGTGTTAACCTCATTGCTGCACCAGGTGCCCTCCGGGGCTCGGTGCGCCGCGTCCCGATCCCAGCACTCCACAGCAGTGGAGTCCCGGCGATGCACGGGGCGACGATTCTCCGGGAGCCCACCGCAGCGCGTACGCAGCCTGCCTGCGCGACACGCGGCCGCATCCCGAAGCCGTGACACGGCACCTGACTCCCACCCGCGGCCTCCCACCTAGAGGTCAGGACGGGCGGAGCGCGGGCCACCGTCACGCGACGGGGGCCCGGGATTCGCAGGGAGCGTGGGGGTTACGCCCTCAGGGGAGGTCGACACACGACCGGCCCACGCGCCAATCAGCACCACCGTGCTTCAAGCACCGCACCTCGTAGCTCTCCCTCGACGGGCTCCCGCCATTCGAGGGATCACCGCCTCGGACCGACGCAGTCGAGCGTTGGTCAGGACAGCACAACCGGTCGCCGAGCCAGACAGGCCGACGTCCGCTCCAGGGAAGGACCCTTAGTGAGCGACTCCACCGATCTGATGGGCGCGCGCCCGGACGCCGAGGCGTCGGACGCAGCCGCCGCCCCCGCTGCCCCGGCGCGGCGGCGCCGCAGTGCCGCCGCGGGCCTGGACGGCATGGTCCTGGCCGAGCTCCAGAAGCTCGCCGCGGACCTTGGCATCACCGGTACCGGGCGCATGCGCAAGAGCCAGCTGATCGAGACCATCAAGGAGAAGAGCGGCGGGGACCCGCTGCTCGCCGCCGGTGGCACCACCGCCCCGGCCGCCAAGCGCACCGCCGCCAAGGCCGAGGCCGAGGCCCCGGCCGAGAAGCCGGCCCGCCGCACCAAGGCCGCGAAGGCCGCCGCCGAGGCCGCCGCCGAGCCGCAGGCCCAGATCGAGATCCCGGTCCAGGCCGCCGCCGAGACCGCCGCGCCGGCCCGTACCGAGCGCACCCGCCGTCGTGCCACCTCGGCCGCCGGCGCCCCCGCGGCTCCGGCCGCCCCGGCCGCCGAGGCCGAGGCCGAGGCCGCCACCGTCGTGGTCGCCGAGCCCAAGCAGGCCGAGGCGCGCCCGGCGGAGACCCGTGGCTTCGAGGGCCGCGAGGACAGCCGCGAGAGCCGTCGCGACCGCCGTGAGCGGCGCGAGCGCGGTGACCGCACCGAGCGCACCGAGCGCACCGAGCGCACCGACCGCCAGGAGGGCGGCGAGGCCCAGGGCGGCCAGGAGGCCGACGGGCGCGAGTCGCGTCGCGACCGCCGCAACCGCCGTGAGCGCACCGACCGCCAGCCCCAGCAGGGCGGCCAGCAGCAGAGCGGCCAGGCCGACCAGCAGGGCCGCCAGGCCCAGCAGGCCCAGCAGCCGCAGGCCCAGCAGGGCGGGTACGACGACGACGAGTTCGGCGAGGGTCGCCGTGGCCGGCGCGGGCGCTACCGCGACCGCCGTGGCCGCCGTGGCCGCGACGGCTTCGAGGCCGGTCCGGCCGAGCCGCAGATCGGCGAGGACGACGTCCTGATCCCGGTCGCGGGCATCCTCGACATCCTCGACAACTACGCGTTCGTGCGCACCTCCGGCTACCTGCCGGGCCAGAACGACGTCTACGTCTCGCTCGCCCAGGTCCGCAAGAACGGCCTGCGCAAGGGTGACGCCATCACCGGTGCCGTGCGCCAGCCGCGCGACGGCGAGCGCCGCGAGAAGTTCAACGCCATGGTGCGGCTGGACTCCGTCAACGGCATGGACCCGGAGAGCGGCCGCGGCCGCCCCGAGTTCAACAAGCTCACCCCGCTCTACCCGCAGGAGCGGCTGCGCCTGGAGACCGACCCGGGCGTGCTGACCACCCGGATCATCGACCTGGTGTCGCCGATCGGCAAGGGCCAGCGCGGTCTGATCGTCGCGCCGCCGAAGACCGGCAAGACCATGGTGCTGCAGGCGGTCGCCAACGCGATCACCCACAACAACCCCGAGTGCCACCTGATGGTCGTCCTGGTCGACGAGCGTCCGGAAGAGGTCACCGACATGCAGCGGTCGGTGAAGGGCGAGGTCATCTCCTCGACCTTCGACCGCCCGGCCGAGGACCACACCACCGTCGCCGAGCTGGCCATCGAGCGCGCCAAGCGCCTGGTGGAGCTGGGCCACGACGTGGTCATCCTGCTGGACTCGATCACCCGCCTCGGCCGCGCCTACAACCTGGCGGCGCCGGCCTCCGGCCGCATCCTGTCCGGTGGTGTCGACTCGACCGCGCTGTACCCGCCGAAGAAGTTCTTCGGTGCCGCGCGCAACATCGAGAACGGCGGCTCGCTGACCATCCTGGCCACCGCGCTGGTCGAGACCGGCTCGCGCATGGACGAGGTGATCTTCGAGGAGTTCAAGGGCACCGGCAACATGGAGCTCAAGCTCGACCGGAAGCTCTCGGACAAGCGCATCTTCCCGGCCGTCGACGTGGACGCCTCCAGCACCCGCAAGGAGGAGATCCTGCTCGGCAGCGAGGAGTTGGCCATCGTCTGGAAGCTGCGCCGGGTGCTGCACGCGCTCGACTCGCAGCAGGCGATCGAGCTGCTCCTGGACAAGATGAAGCAGACCAAGAGCAACGCCGAGTTCCTGATGCAGATCGCCAAGACCACCCCCGGCTCGGGCGACTGACCGTAGCCGGACGGCTGTCGAAGCACGGAACCCCGGATCGCGCGAGCGGTCCGGGGTTCCGTGCGTCCGGTCCGCTTTGTTCCAGAGTCGGGACAACTTGGGGGCGTTTGGATCATGTTGTCCGATTTACTCTGGACCGTATGGCCGAGCACAAGAGGGTCCTGAGCCGCCGCCGCCTCGTGCTGCGGAGGGCCGCCCGCGCGTTCGCCGCGCTCGTCGTCCTCGGCGCCGGCGCGGGCGTCTTCGTGTACTTCAAGCTCGACGGGAACATCAAGAGCGTCGACATCGACTCCCGGCTCGGCGGCGCCCGGCCGCCGGCCGCCACCGACGGCTCGTTCAACATCCTGGTGCTGGGCTCGGACTCGCGGGCCGGCGACAACGCCTCGATGGCCGGCGGGAACACCGGCGACACCGCCCGCTCGGACACCGCGATGGTGATGCACATCAGCCAGGACCACTCCCACGCCCAGGTCGTCTCGATCCCGCGCGACACCCTGGTCGTCCGCCCGGACTGCGTCGACGCCGGCGGCAGGACCGTCCCCGGCGCCAAGCGCGCGATGTACAACAGCGCCTTCGAGACCGGCGGCGCGGCCTGCGCCGTCAAGACCACCGAGCAGCTCACCGGGCTGCGGATGGACCACTACCTCCAGGTCGACTTCGCCGGCTTCGCCCGGGTCGTGGACGCGATAGGCGGGGCCACCGTGACCACCACGGTGGCCATCCACGACAAGGACAGCGGGCTCGACCTGCCGGCCGGCGAGCACCACCTGGACGGGCAGCAGGCACTGGCCTTCGTGCGCACCCGGCACGGCGTCGGCGACGGCAGCGACCTCGGCCGGATCGAGCTCCAGAAGCAGATGGTGCGGTCGCTGCTGAAGCAGGTCGGCGGGACCGGGCTGCTCACCAACCCGGTCAAGCTGTGGTCGATCGGCGACACCGTCACCAAGAGCATCACCACCGACTCGGCGCTCGGCTCGGTGAACTCGCTGGTGGGGCTCGGCCAGGAGCTCAAGGGGATAGGCCCGGACCAGCTGAGCATGGTCACCCTGCCGGTGGAGACCGCCCCCAGCGACCCGAACCGGGTCGTCCCGCAGCAGCCGCTCTCCGACCAGGTCTGGACGGCGCTCAGGGCCGACCAGCCGTTCCCGTCCGCGGTCGTCTCCGCACAGCCGGAGAACCCCGCCCAGGCGGCCCCCACGGCCCCCGCCGCCGCCCCGTCGACGGCCGCGCGGGACAGCGGCAGGGGCGGCCCGAAGCCCGCCCCGAAGGCCGGCGCGGCGCACTGAGCGGGCGCCCGGAATATCCCGGAAGGGCCCCCGGTTTGGGAAGATGCGGCCGGTCCTGGCAGACTGGTCCGTCGGTCCCGGTTCACGTGCGGCGCTCCAGCCGCCGACCCGGTGCCCTCCCGAAACCTAGGAGATCCCCTTGAAGCCCAACGTTCACCCCGAGTACGTGGTCACCCGCGTGACCTGCACCTGCGGTGCCGAGTTCACCACCCGCTCGACCGAGACCAGTGGCGAGATCCGCGCCGAGGTCTGCTCGCAGTGCCACCCGTTCTACACCGGCAAGCAGAAGATCCTCGACACCGGTGGCCGCGTGGCCCGCTTCGAGGCCCGCTTCGGCAAGCAGCACAGCGCGAAGGCCTAGCGCTCCCTCGGCGCCGGTTCCCGGTGCCCCCGTACTCGTTGTCGGGGGCGCTCGGGGGCCGGCGCCGTTCGCGTCCCCCGCGCGTTCCGCACCTCCCACCCACGTTCCGAGTCCCCGGGAAGAAGGCCACCCCATGTTCGAGGCAGTCGAAGAGCTCCTCGTCGAGCACGCCGACCTCGAAAAGAGGCTGGCCGACCCGTCCGTCCACGCCGACCAGGCCAACGCCCGCAAGCTGGCCAAGCGGTACGCCGAGCTGACCCCGATCACCCGGGTCTACCGGCAGTGGCGGCAGGCCGGCGAGGACATCGAGGCCGCGCGCGAACTCGCCGCCGAGGAGCCGGAGTTCATCGCCGAGGTGAAGGACTCCGAGGCGCGCCAGGCCGAGCTCACCGAGGAGCTGCGGCTGCTGCTGGTCCCGCGCGACCCGAGCGACGACAAGGACGTCATCCTGGAGATCAAGGCGGGCGAGGGCGGCGAGGAGTCCGCGCTGTTCGCCGGCGACCTGCTCCGGATGTACCTGCGCTACGCGGAGCGGGTCGGCTGGAAGACCGAGCTCATCGACTCCAACGAGTCCGACCTCGGCGGCTACAAGGACGTCTCGGTGGCCGTGAAGACCAAGGGCAACGCCGAGCCCGGCCAGGGCGTCTGGGCCCGGCTGAAGTACGAGGGCGGCGTGCACCGCGTGCAGCGCGTCCCCGCCACCGAGTCGCAGGGCCGCATCCACACCTCCGCGGCGGGCGTGCTGGTCACCCCCGAGGCGGAGGAGGTCGAGGTCGAGATCGTCGCCAACGACCTGCGGATCGACGTCTACCGCTCCTCCGGCCCCGGCGGCCAGTCGGTCAACACCACCGACTCCGCGGTCCGGATCACCCACCTGCCGACCGGTATCGTGGCGTCCTGCCAGAACGAGAAGAGCCAGCTCCAGAACAAGGAGCAGGCGATGCGCATCCTGCGTTCGCGGCTGCTGGCCGCAGCGCAGGAGGAGGCCGAGCGGGAGGCCTCGGACGCGCGCCGCAGCCAGGTCCGTACGGTGGACCGCTCCGAGCGGATCCGGACGTACAACTACCCCGAGAACCGCATCTCGGACCACCGCACCGGATTCAAGGCGTACAACCTGGACCAGGTCCTGGACGGCGAACTGAACCCGGTGATCCAGTCGTGCGTCGACAAGGACGCGGCGGCCAAGCTCGCCGCGGCCGCCCAAGAGAACTGAGACCGGCGCACCCCAGCCCGCGTTTCGCCCGGAGCCGGAGAGACGAGAGGTCGTACGGATGAACCTGCTGCTCGCCGAGGTGGCCCAGGCCACCCAGCGGTTGGCCGCGGCCGGCGTACCGTCGCCGCGCTTCGACGCGGAGGAGCTCGCCGCCTACGTCCACAACGTCAAGCGCAGCCAGCTGCACACGGTGAAGGACGCCGACTTCGACGCCCGGTACTGGGAGGCGGTGTCCCGCCGGGAGGCGCGCGAGCCGCTCCAGCACATCACCGGGCGGGCGTTCTTCCGCTACCTCGAACTGGCGGTCGGCCCCGGGGTGTTCGTGCCCCGGCCGGAGACCGAGACGGTCGTCGAGTGGGCGATAGACGCCGTGCGCGACATGGACGTGGCCGAGCCGCTGGTGGTGGACCTGTGCTCCGGCTCCGGCGCGATCGCCCTCGCCCTGGCCCAGGAGTTGCCGCGCTCGACCGTGCACGCCTTCGAACTGGACGAGGGCGCGCTGGAGTACACCCGGCGCAACATCGAGGCCAGCCCGGACCGCGCCCGGATCACCCTGCACGCCGGTGACGCCACCAAGGCCTTCGAGGACGACCGCTCCTGGGACGGCCGCTTCGACCTGGTCATCTCCAACCCGCCGTACATCCCGCTCACCGAGTGGGAGTACGTCGCACCGGAGGCCCGCGACCACGACCCGCAGATGTCGCTGTTCTCCGGCGAGGACGGGCTGGACACCATCCGCGGCATCGAGCGGGTCGCCGCCCGCCTGCTGCGCCCGGGCGGCGCGGTGGTGATCGAGCACGCGGACCAGCAGGGCGGCCAGGTGCCGTGGATCTTCAACGAGGAACACGGCTGGACGGACACCGCCGACCACCGTGACCTGAACAACCGGCCGCGCTTCACGACTGCCCGGAGGGTCGGGTCGTGAACAGTCGAGCACTGTACGACTGCCCGGAGGGTCGGGTCGTGAACAGTCGAGCACTGTACGACTGCCCGGAGGGTCGGGTCGTGACCGCAGCGACGGCTGTAGTGACTGCCGTGAGCCACTTCGGAAGGGGACCGCACCGATGAGCCGCCGCTACGACTGTGCCGATGCCGGGGACCGTGCCACCGGTCTGCGCGAGGCCGCCTCGGCCATCCGCCGCGGCGAACTCGTCGTGCTGCCCACCGACACCCTGTACGGGGTCGGTGCGGACGCCTTCTCCCCGGAGGCCGTCGCCGAGCTGATGGCCGCCCGCGGCCGTGGCCGGAACACGCCCTCGCCGGTGCTGGTCGGCTCGCCGACCACCCTGCACGGGCTGGTCACCGACTTCTCCGAGCAGGCCTGGGAACTGGTCGACGCCTTCTGGCCCGGCGGGCTCACCCTGGTGGCCCGGCACCAGCCCTCGCTGCGCTGGGACCTCGGCGACACCCGCGGCACCGTCGCGGTCCGGATGCCGCTGCACCCGGTGGCCATCGAACTGCTCAACGCCACCGGCCCGCTGGCCGTCTCCAGCGCCAACCGGATCGGCGGGGCGTCCCCGCTGACCTGTGACGAGGCGCAGGCCCAGCTGGGCGACGCGATCTCGGTCTACCTGGACGGCGGGGCGGCCGTGGACGCCGCCACCTCGTCCATCGTCGACGTCACCGGCAAGGTCCCGGTGCTGCTGCGTGCCGGTGCGATCAGCGTCGAGCAGCTGAGGGAGGTCGTACCCGACCTGGAGGCCGGCAGTTGACGCCGACCGCCTCGCTCCACGCCGGGCCGGGCATAGCGCCGTACCTGAGCGTGGGCCCCAGGCCGCTGGACCACTTCCGCATCCTGTTCGTCTGCACCGGGAACATCTGCCGCTCGCCGATCGCCGAGCGGCTGACCCGGCGTGAGCTGGACACCCGGCTGAGCCCCCGGGTGGCCGGGCGGATCCTGGTCGAGAGCGCCGGCACCTGGGGCCACGAGGGCGCGCCGATGGAGGACCACGCCGCGACCGTGCTCGACGAGTACGGCGCCGACAGCGGCGGTTTCACCGGTCGCGAACTGCTCGACGAGCACGTGGTCGAGGCCGACCTGGTGCTCACCGCGACCCTGGACCACCGCGCCCAGGTGATCTCGATGGGCCACGAGGCGGGGCTGCGCACCTTCACGCTGAAGGAGTTCACCCGCCTGGTGCGGACGATCGACCCGGGCACCCTGCCGGATCCCCGGCGCGGCGCCGACGTCACCGAGCGGGCCCGCGCGCTGGTCCGGGCGGCCGCCGCGCTGCGCGGCTGGCTGCTGGCCGCCACCCCGGAGTCGGACGAGCTGGACGACCCGTACGGGGCGCCGATCGGCATGTTCCGCAACTGCGGCGAGGAGATATTCCACGCGGTCGACCCGGTGGTCACCGCGCTCACCGGCGTCGCCGCCCACCGCTGAGGGATGGGCCGTCCGGCCGCCGCTCGGCGGGCCCGGTGGCGACAGCGGTCCTACGCTGGGTGACACAGTCCCCGCAGCGCCCGGGAGCCCCGTCATGACCGTCACCGATGCCGAGACCGGCTCGACCACGACGACGGGACGCCCCTGGGCGTCCGAGGCGCTGCACCGGGCCGATCCGCAGCTGGCCGACCTGCTGGCCGCGGAGGCCGAGCGGCGCGCCGAGACGATCCAGCTGCTGGCGGGGGAGAACCTGACCAGCCCCGCCGTCCTGGCGGCGCTCACCGGCCCGCTGATCGACAAGTACGCCGAGGGCTACCCGGGCCGCCGCCACCACACCGGCTGCGCGCTGGCCGACGCCGCCGAGCTGCTGGCGATCGACCGGGCCCGCGAACTGTTCACCGCCCCGCACGCCAACGTCCAGCCCCGCTCGGTGACTTCGGCGATGCTGGCGGCGTACGCGGCGCTGCTGCGACCGGGCGACGGGGTGCTGGCGATGTCGCTGGAGCACGGCGGCCACCTCAGCTGCGGCTCGCGCGCCAACTTCTCCGGGCGCTGGTTCGAGTTCACCGGCTACGGCGTGCGCGAGGACGACGGGCTGATCGACCTGGACCAGGTCCGCGACCTGGCCCGGCGGCACCGCCCCAAGGCCATCGTGGCCGGCTCGATCTCGCACCCCCGGCACCCGGACTGGGCGGCGTTCCGGGAGATCGCCGACGAGGTGGACGCCTACCTGATCGCCGCGGCCGCGCAGACCACCGGGCTGATCGCGGCCGGGGTGGCGCCCTCCCCGGTGCCGTACGCGGACGTCACCGTGGCGGCGACCCACAAGCTGCTGCGCGGTCCGCGCGGCGGGCTGCTGCTGTGCACCGCCGAGCTGGCCGAGCGGATCGACCGGGCGGTCTTCCCGTTCAGCCAGGGCGGTGCGGCGATGAACGAGGTGGCCGGCAAGGCGGTGGCCCTCGCGGAGGCCGCCCGGCCGGCGTACCGGGCGTACGCGCGGCGGGCGGTGTCCGGGGCCCAGGCGCTCGCCGAGGGGCTCGCGGCGGCCGGAATGCGCCCGCTGACGGGCGGCACCGACACCCACGTGGTGACCGCCGCCCTGAGTCCGCTCGGCGTGACCGGAGCGGCGGCCGAGCTGCGCTGCGCGGCGGCCGGCCTGCTGCTCGGCAAGTGCGCGGTGCCCTACGACCCGGCCCCGCCCGCCGAGGCCTCCGGCATCCGGCTGGGCACGGGCACGGTGACCAGCCAGGGGATGGGGGAGTCGGAGCTGACCGAGATCGCCGGGCTGATCGCGCGGGCGCTCGCCGGGGGCGCGCCGGCTCCGGTGGCGGCGCGGGTCCGGGAGCTGGCGCTGGCCTTCGCCGACCGGAGCTGACGGATTCCCTCCCGGGTATCCGGAATCTCCTACCCGGGAGGGCGAACCGCGATGCACGGTCCCGGCGTCCGACTCAATAAGGTGTGTGCCGTGGCGACGCACCTCGAACCCCGGGAAGGCAGGGGAGTACCTTCGGTACTTCCCCGTTCGACAGTGATGCAGGAGGCCAGTGGTGCGTGAGTATCTGCTGGTGCTGTTCTGCACCGCCGCCGTCACCTACCTGCTGACCGGCCCGGTCCGGAAGTTCGCCATCGCGGCCGGCGCCATGCCGCCGGTGCGCGCCCGCGACGTGCACCGCGAGCCCACGCCGCGGCTCGGCGGCATCGCGATGTTCGGCGGACTCTGCGCGGGCATCCTGGTCGCCTCGCAGCTCGACAACCTGGGCAAGGTGTTCTCGCAGGGCACCGACATCCGCGCGCTGCTGTCCGGGGCCGGGATCATGTTCCTGCTCGGGGTGCTGGACGACAAGTGGGGCGTGGACGCGCTGGTGAAGCTCGGCGGCCAGATGATCGCCGCCGGTGTGATGGTCTGGCAGGGCGTCACGGTGATCACCCTCCCGGTGCCCGGCGTCGGACCGGTCGCGGTGAGCCCGACCCAGGGCATGGTCATCTCGGTCACCCTGGTCGTCGTCATGGTCAACGCGGTGAACTTCATCGACGGCCTGGACGGACTGGCCGGCGGCATGGTCTGCATCGCCGCGATGGCCTTCTTCCTGTACAGCTACCGGCTCTGGTACGGCTACACGATCTCCGACGCGGCCCCCGCCGTGCTGTTCAGCGTGCTGCTGATCGGCATGTGCCTGGGCTTCCTGGCGCACAACATGCACCCCGCGCGGATCTTCATGGGCGACTCCGGCTCGATGATGCTCGGCCTGATGCTGGCCGTCGCCGCGATCTCCATCACCGGCCGGGTCGACCCGGACCTGATCAGCAGCGAGACCGGTTCGCAGACCGCCACCGTGCACACCCTGGTGCCGATCTACATCCCGCTGCTGCTGCCGCTGACCGTCATCGCGTTGCCGCTGGCCGACCTGCTGCTCGCCGTGGTGCGCCGCACCTGGGCCGGCCAGTCCCCGTTCGCCGCGGACAAGCGCCACCTGCACCACCGGCTGCTCCAGGTCGGTCACTCGCACAGCCGTGCGGTCCTGATCATGTACTTCTGGGCCGCGCTGATCGCCTTCGGCTCGGTGGCCTTCTCGGTGACCAACACCGGCCGCGCCGTCGTCCTGACGCTCGCCGGGCTCTGCCTGGTCGGCATGGTGGTGCTGCTGACCCCGCGGTTCCGGCCGCGCGCCCCGCGGGCGGTGCAGTCCTTCGTCCCCCCGCGCTACCGCCGGCGGCAGACCGGTCCGATGGCCGAACTGTCGGCGAAGGACAAGCAACTCCTCGGTGAAGCCGGAGAGGACCAGGGCACCGGCCCGGCCACCGGCTCCACCGCGATGGGGAACCGCGACGCGGCCACCGGCCGCCGCTGACAAGGGAGTTGACGAACGCTCCGGCGAGCTCACTCGAACGGCGCAGTCGTTAGGCCGTTGGTGTGACAGGTGCCACACATTCATGGTAAAGCTCGCATCAAATAGTTTGTGATACCGTTCACGAGTACCGAGAACACGCCGAAAGACCTGACAGGTGGATGACTTCCGTCCCTGTCGGTCTCCCTCACCGGGCCCGCCGCTCCAGCGGGCGGCCCACGGCGAACCCTCGGTCCGGTGTCATCCGCCACCGCTGTGCCCGTCCCCCCGCCATCGACATGCCGCCGGAGCTGCCGACATGCCGTCCACCGACGCCCGGATCCTCCGAGGCGCCGCGATTCCCACTGCGGTCGCCGGGATCATCGCCATGGCGATCTCCTTCGCAGTCGCCGGCGGGAAGGGCCTGCTCGGCGCCCTGTTCGGCGCACTCCTGGTGATGGCCTTCTTCAGCTTCGGCCAGGTCGCCCTCGACCGGCTGACCAGGTCGAACCCGCAGATCATGATGGCCGCGGCGCTCCTGGTGTACACCACGCAGATCCTGCTGGTCGGCATCGTGCTCGCGGTGTTCAAGGACACCGAACTCTTCAACCGGCAGGCGTTCGCCTTCACCCTGCTCGGCTGCGCCCTGATCTGGACGGGCTTCCAGGTGCGCGGCGCACTCAAGGCCAAGACCTTCTACGTCGACCCCGACGCCTCCGAAAAGAAGGGCGACAAGCCCTCCGACAAGGGGCGTCAACAGTGACGAGGCCCGACTGTCCCCCCAACGAGGGGGGCGGTGTTTATGCCGCGCTGACGGGCTGCTATCGTCCGTCGCAACAACGGAGTACGGGAAGAGGCCTGGTCTGTCCGCACATCGGACGGATCGCCCCCCTGATCCGCGCAGTCTTCGATGATCCCGCTGTGGTGCAGTGCACCGGCGCGCGGGGTCGGCGAGAAACCCATCAAGTACCAGTGCCGCTCCGTGGCCGCAGGCCACGCCGACACACCGAGGTTGCCGTATCCATGCGTCATGACGAAGGAGTCCGTGGTGAGTGCTGAACTCACGCCCCTCGCCTCAGGCAGTTGCCACTTCGGGGACGCTGGCTGCGGCTTCCCGGCCCCGGGTCTGAACGAGTTCCAGTTCAAGCCGATCTTCTCGATCGGCAGCATCGAGTTCAACAAGCCGATGCTGCTGTCGATCATCGTCGCGCTGCTGGTCGTGGTGTTCTTCTGGGCCGCTTTCGCCAAGCCGCGCCTGGTCCCCGGCAAGCTCCAGCTGGTCGGCGAGATCGGTTACGACTTCGTCAAGCGCTCCATCGTGCTGGAGACGATCGGCAAGAAGGGCGAGAAGTACGTCCCGATGCTCGTCTCGATGTTCTTCTTCATCTGGTTGATGAACATCATGTCGATCATCCCGTTCGCGCAGTTCCCCGTGACGGCGGCGATCGCGTTCCCGGCCGGCCTCGCGGCGGTCGTGTGGATCACCTACATGACGCTGACCTTCAAGAAGCACGGCTTCGTCGGCGGTCTGAAGAACCTGTGCTGGCCGTCGGGCATTCCCGGCTGGGTCATGTTCATCCTGGTGCCGATCGAGTTCTTCTCGAACATCTTCGTGCGCCCCTTCACGCTCGCGGTCCGAGCCTTCGCGAACATGTTCGCCGGCCACCTGCTGATCGTGATGTTCTCCATCGCCTCCTGGTACCTGCTCAGCCCGTCCCTGGGCGCGCTGTACGGCTCGGCCTCGTTCATCGTCGCCGTCGGCCTGACCGCCTTCGAGCTGCTGGTCCAGTTCCTGCAGGCCTACATCTTCGTGATGCTGGCCAGCAGCTACATCGCCGGTGCCCTGGAAGAAGCGCACTGAGCCCCGGGGCCCAGGCCCCGCCGAGAACCACCTCCGGATCGCCCGGTGGCCAATCACCACCGGTTCACCACCCTGCAAAGGACAACGTCAATGAGCATCCTCGCTGAGGGCACTGTCTACGGTTCCGTCGCCTCCCTGGGCTACGGCCTCGCCGCCATCGGCCCCGGCATCGGCGTCGGTCTGATCTTCGGCAACGGTGTCCAGGCGATGGCCCGTCAGCCCGAGGCTGCCGGTCTCATCCGTTCCAACATGTTCATCGGCTTCGCGCTGACCGAGGCGCTCGCCCTCATCGGCATCGTCATGCCGTTCGTCTTCGGCAACAAGTAATCCTGCCGCAGACCCTTTCGAGGAAGGTCCAGAAATGAGCATCGTGGCTCAGCTCGCGGCTGAGGAGAAGATGAACCCTCTTCTCCCCAACTGGCCCGAGATCGTTATCGGCCTGCTCTGCTTCTTCATCGTCTTCGGTCTGCTCGGCAAGAAGCTCCTCCCCAGCATCGAGAAGGTGCTGTCGGAGCGCCGGGACGCGATCGAGGGCGGGATGGAGCGCGCCGAGGCCGCTCAGGCCGAGGCCCAGGCCGTGCTTGAGCAGTACCGCGCCGAGCTTGCCGAGGCGCGCCACGAGGCTGCCCGCATCGTCGAGCAGGCTCGCGAGCAGGGCGCCGCCCAGCTCGCCGAGATGCGCGAGGAGGGCCAGCGTCAGCGCGAGGCCATCGTCGCCGCCGGTCACGCGCAGATCGAGGCCGACAAGAAGCAGGCGACTGCCGCCCTGCGCCAGGACGTGGGCTCGCTGGCCACTCAGCTGGCTTCCCGCATCGTGGGTGAGTCCCTTGAGGACCACACCCGGCAGAGCGGCGTCATCGACCGCTTCCTGGACGAGCTGGAGGCCAAGGCCGCCGTTGCTCAGGGTGCGGCCAAGTGATCGGCGCCAGCCGCGAGGCCCTCGCCGCCGGTCGGCAGAACCTGGAGAGCCTGACCGACTCCACCTCGGTGGACCCGGCCAAGCTCGCCGAGGAGCTCACCGCCGTCACGGCCGTCCTGGACCGTGAGGTGTCGCTGCGCCGCGTCCTGACCGACCCGTCGCGGTCCGGCCAGGACAAGGCCCAGCTGGTCACCTCGCTGCTGACCGGGCAGGTCTCCGGCGAGGCCGTCGACCTGGTCTCCGGTCTGGTCCGCTCCCGCTGGTCGGGCTCGCGCGACCTGGTGGACGCGACCGAGGAGCTCGCCGCGTACGCCGAGATCATCGCCGCGGACAAGGCCGGTTCCCTGGACGACGTCGAGGACGAGCTCTTCCGCTTCGGCCGGGTGGTGAGCGGCTCGCACGAGCTGCGCGCCGCGCTGACCGAGCCGAAGGCCGGTGCCGTCGCCAAGGCCGAGCTGATCGGGAAGCTGCTCGGCGGCCGCGCCGGCGCGGCCACCGTCCGGCTGGTCACCGCCCTCGTCAACGCGCCGCGTGGCCGTAGCCTGGAGCAGGGCCTCGAGTCCTACTCGAAGCTCGCCGCCGCGCGCCGTGGCCGCGTGGTGGCCCTGGTCACCAGCGCGGTGCCGCTGTCGGACACCCAGAAGGAGCGCCTGTCCGGTGCTCTGGGCCGGATGTACGGGCGCCAGGTCCACCTGAACATCGACGTCGACCCCGAGGTCGTCGGCGGAGTCCGGGTGCAGATCGGCGACGAGATCATCAACGGCACGGTGTCGAGCCGCCTCGAGGGCGCTCGCCAGTCGCTCGAAGGCTGAGCACCGAAGCAGCACATCCGACCCTCGGTCGGGAAACCGGCTCCCCAAGGAGCCGGCAAATCGTACGGCCGGTTCGGAAGACCCGGCCGAGAGTCGAATACTTGCGGCCCTCAATGGCGGGCCGAGGATCGCAAACTAGGAGAGCAGGGAAGCCTGATGGCGGAGCTTACGATCCGTCCGGAGGAGATCCGGGACGCGCTGGCCGACTTTGTCCAGTCGTACCAGCCGGACGCCGCTTCTGTGGAAGAGGTCGGCACGGTCACTGACGCGGCGGACGGCATCGCCCATGTCGAGGGTCTGCCCTCGGTCATGGCGAACGAGCTGCTGAAGTTCGAGGACGGCACGCTCGGCCTCGCGCTGAACCTCGACACCCGCGAGATCGGTGTGGTCGTCCTCGGTGAGTTCGGCGGCATCGAAGAGGGCCAGACCGTGCGCCGCACCGGCGAGGTCCTCTCGGTTCCGGTCGGCGACGGCTACCTCGGCCGCGTCGTGGACCCGCTGGGCAACCCGATCGACGGCCTGGGCGACATCGCCGCCACCGGCCGTCGCGCCCTGGAGCTGCAGGCCCCCGGCGTCATGGCCCGCAAGTCGGTCAAGCAGCCGCTGCAGACCGGCATCAAGGCCATCGACGCGATGACCCCGATCGGCCGCGGCCAGCGCCAGCTGATCATCGGTGACCGCCAGACCGGCAAGACCGCGGTGGCCGTCGACACGATCATCAACCAGCGTGACAACTGGCGCTCGGGCGACCCGGAGAAGCAGGTCCGCTGCATCTACGTCGCC
Source organism: Kitasatospora sp. NPDC056651 (assembly GCF_042792155.1). Lineage (NCBI taxonomy): Bacteria > Bacillati > Actinomycetota > Actinomycetes > Kitasatosporales > Streptomycetaceae > Kitasatospora > Kitasatospora sp. NPDC056651. The sequence goes on from NZ_JBHTWX010000019.1 coordinate 60,410, forward strand.
GTGGGCCAGAAGGGCTCCACCATCGCGTCCGTCCGCGGCGCCCTGGAGGAGGCCGGCGCGCTGGAGTACACCACCATCGTGGCCGCTCCCGCCTCCGACCCGGCGGGCTTCAAGTACCTCGCCCCGTACACCGGTTCGGCCATCGGCCAGGAGTGGATGTACGACGGCAAGCACGTCCTGATCATCTTCGACGACCTGTCGAAGCAGGCCGAGGCCTACCGCTCCGTCTCCCTGCTGCTGCGCCGCCCGCCGGGCCGCGAGGCCTACCCGGGTGACGTCTTCTACCTGCACTCCCGCCTGCTGGAGCGCTGCGCCAAGCTGAACGACGCCCTGGGCGGCGGCTCGATGACCGGTCTGCCGATCATCGAGACCAAGGCCAACGACGTCTCGGCGTACATCCCGACCAACGTCATCTCCATCACCGACGGCCAGTGCTTCCTGGAGTCCGACCTGTTCAACGCCGGCATCCGCCCGGCCGTGAACGTCGGCATCTCGGTCTCCCGCGTCGGTGGCTCCGCCCAGATCAAGGCCATGCGCTCGGTCGCCGGCCGCCTGCGTCTGGACCTCGCCCAGTACCGTGAGCTGGAGGCCTTCGCCGCCTTCGGTTCCGACCTGGACGCGGCCTCCAAGGCCCAGCTGGAGCGCGGTGCGCGCATGGTCGAGCTGCTGAAGCAGGGCCAGTACCAGCCGTTCCCGGTCGAGGAGCAGGTCGTCTCCATCTGGGCCGGCACCAACGGCAAGCTGGACGACGTCCCGGTCGCCGAGATCCGTCGCTTCGAGCGCGAGTTCCTGGACCACGTCCGCCTCCAGCACAAGGACCTGCTGGCCGGCATCGTCGAGACCGGTCTGCTCGCCGACGGCACCGTCGACGCGCTGACCAGCGCGATCGAGGCGTTCAAGCAGGGTTACCAGACCGCTGACGGCAAGCTGCTCTCCGAGCAGGCCTGAGTCCGGTAGCGAGGGAAAGGACGTAACGACCCATGGGAGCACAGCTTCGGGTCTACAAGCGCCGGATCCGCTCTGTCACCGCGACGAAGAAGATCACCAAGGCGATGGAGATGATCTCCGCGTCGCGCATCGTCAAGGCGCAGCGCGCGGTGGCCGCCTCCACTCCGTACGCCGATGAGCTCACCCGGGCGGTGACGGCGGTGGCCACCCGGTCCAACGCCAAGCACCCGCTCACCACCGAGAACCCGAGCGCCAAGCGCGCCGCCGTCCTGCTGATCACGGCGGACCGCGGCCTGGCGGGCGGCTACTCGACCAACGCCATCAAGGCCTCGCTGGTGCTCGCCGAGCGCCTGAAGGCCGAGGGCAAGGACGTGGTGACGTACATCATCGGTCGCAAGGGCGTCTCGTACTACACGTTCCGCGGTCTGTCGATCGCGGGCTCGTGGACGGGATTCTCGGACAAGCCGACCTATGGTGACGCGAAGACCGTGGCGGCCGACCTGATCGAGGCCTTCACGGCCGAGACCGGCGGCGTGGACGAGCTCCACCTGGTCTCGACCGAGTTCGTGTCCATGCTGACGCAGAACGCGGTGGAGGCCCGGCTGCTGCCGCTGAAGCTGGACGAGGTCCAGCTCAGCGACCAGACGCCGGCCAAGTCGGAGATCTTCCCGCTGTACGACTTCGAGCCGTCGGCGGAGGGCGTCCTGGACGCGCTCCTGCCGCGGTACGTCGAGAGCCGGATCTACAACGCGCTGCTGCAGTCGGCCGCTTCCGAGCACGCCGCCCGCCGCCGCGCGATGAAGAGCGCGACGGATAACGCCGGCGAGCTCATCAAGTCGCTCACGCGGCTTGCCAACTCGGCCCGTCAGGCCGAGATCACCCAGGAAATCAGCGAGATCGTCGGTGGGGCCAACGCGCTCGCTGACGCTAGCCGCGGGAGCGAATGAGTATGACCACCACTGTTGAGCCGACCACGGCGACGGGCCGCGTCGCGCGGGTCATCGGCCCGGTCGTCGACGTGGAGTTCCCCGTCGACGCGATCCCGGACATGTACAACGCCCTGCACGTCGAGGTGGACAACCCCGACGGCACGGGCAAGAAGACCCTGACCCTCGAGGTCGCCCAGCACCTCGGCGACGGCATGGTCCGCGGCATCTCGATGCAGCCGACCGACGGCCTGGTCCGCGGTTCGCAGGTCACCGACACCGGTGCCGCGATCTCCGTGCCGGTCGGCCAGATCACCAAGGGCAAGGTGTTCAACGCCCTCGGTGACGTGCTGAACGTCGACAAGGACGAGTTCGAGTCGCAGGTCCAGGTCCGGTGGCCGATCCACCGCAAGGCCCCGGAGTTCAAGGACCTCGAGTCCAAGACCGAGATGTTCGAGACCGGCATCAAGGTCATCGACCTGCTGACCCCGTACGTCACGGGTGGCAAGATCGGTCTGTTCGGTGGTGCCGGTGTCGGCAAGACCGTTCTGATCCAGGAGATGATCTACCGCGTCGCCGAGAACTTCGGTGGTGTGTCGGTGTTCGCCGGCGTCGGCGAGCGCACCCGTGAGGGCAACGACCTCATCGACGAGATGGTCGACTCGGGCGTTCTGGACAAGACCGCGCTGGTCTTCGGCCAGATGGACGAGCCGCCGGGCACCCGTCTGCGCGTCGCGCTCTCCGCGCTGACCATGGCGGAGTACTTCCGTGACGTCGAGAAGCAGGACGTGCTCCTCTTCATCGACAACATCTTCCGGTTCACCCAGGCCGGTTCCGAGGTGTCGACCCTGCTCGGCCGCATGCCCTCCGCGGTGGGTTACCAGCCGAACCTGGCCGACGAGATGGGCCTCCTGCAGGAGCGCATCACCTCGACCCGTGGTCACTCGATCACCTCGATGCAGGCGATCTACGTCCCCGCGGACGACCTGACCGACCCGGCCCCGGCCACCACCTTCGCCCACCTGGACGCGACCACCGTTCTGTCGCGTCCGATCTCGGAGAAGGGCATCTACCCGGCCGTCGACCCGCTGGACTCCACGTCCCGCATCCTCGACCCGCGGTACATCGCGCAGACCCACTACGACACGGCCATCCGTATCAAGGGGATCCTGCAGAAGTACAAGGACCTCCAGGACATCATCGCGATCCTCGGTATCGACGAGCTGTCCGAAGAGGACAAGATCACGGTCCACCGTGCCCGTCGCATCGAGCGCTTCCTCTCGCAGAACACCTACGTGGCGAAGCAGTTCACCGGTGTCGAGGGTTCGACCGTGCCGCTGTCGGAGACCATCGAGGCCTTCAACGCGATCGCGGACGGCAAGTACGACTCCGTCCCGGAGCAGGCCTTCTTCATGTGCGGTGGCATCGAGGACCTCGAGAAGAACGCCGCCGAGCTGGCGAAGAAGTAATCGCGGCCGGTAGCAGCTGTGAGTGACCGTGAGGGGTGGCCCCCGAGCCTGGGGACCGCCCCTCACGTCGCATCGGGCTGTGATTCCGGTCAAATCCGTGCCGCCGGTTTCATGCCGGGGGCGCGGGGCCGTTATTCTTACCGAAACTCCCGAGTAATCGGGCGTTGCATGAGCCTAGGAGCCCACGTTGGCTGAGCTGCACGTCGAGCTGGTCGCAGCCGACCGCAAGGTGTGGTCCGGTGCGGCCACCATCGTCGTCGCCCGTACGGCCTCCGGTGACACCGGCATCATGCCGGGTCACACCCCGGTGCTGAGCGTGCTGGAGACCGGTCCCGTCACCATCCGCACGGTGGACGGCGGCACCGTGGTCGCCGCGGTGCACGGCGGCTTCATCTCCTTCGCCGACAACAAGCTGTCTCTGCTCGCGGAGATCGCCGAGCTGGCGGACGAGATCGACGTCGCGCGTGCCGAGCGCGCGCTGGAGAAGGCCAAGTCGGGCCTGGACGAGCACGCCGAGCGGCGCGCCGAGGTCCGTCTGTTCGCGGCGCGCGGCCTCAAGGCCCACGCCTGAGTGCGCCGGACCCCGGCTTGGCGGGGTCGACCGACGGTCCCGGGGACGCGTGAGCGTGACCCCGGGACTGTCGTCGTAGTTGGTAGGTCAGCGCGGTCGCTTGATACGACCGCTACGGGGAACGCGGGTAGCGAGGAGGTGGGTGAGCATGGTCCTCGCGCTTGTGGTGTGTGCGGCGGTCGTGGCCCTGGGTGTGATGGGCTTGATGGCCTTCGCCGTACGGCGCCGCCTGATCCAGCGGGTCGGCGGCACCTTCGACTGTAGCTACCGGCTCAAAATGCCCGCCGACGCCTCGACGCAGCCCGACCTCGACGAGAACGGCAGACCCACCTCGGCCCCGGTCCCTCCGACCGACGGCAAGGGGTGGGTTTTTGGTATCGGCCGCTACAGCGGTGACTCGATCGAATGGTTCCGGGTCTTCTCGTACGCCCCGCGTCCGCGCAAGGTGCTGCCGCGCCGGGAGATCGAGGTGCTCGGCCGGCGCTACCCGGAGGGCCAGGAGGAGCTGGCGCTGCTGTCCGGCTCGGTGGTGCTGCGCTGCCTGCACAACGGGGCGCCGCTGGAGCTGGCGATGAGCGAGGACGCGCTGACCGGCTTCCTGGCCTGGCTGGAGGCGGCGCCGCCCGGGCAGAGAGTCAATGTCGCGTAGCGACGAGACTCTCGGGATGGGGGCTCCCCCGGCCGGAGGGCGACAGCGGGTTAACGCCGCCTAACCTGCCCGGCTAGGCTGGCCGCATGGTCAATCTGACGCGCATCTACACCCGCACCGGCGATGACGGCACCACCGCGCTGGGCGACATGAGCCGGACCACCAAGACCGATCCGCGGCTGATCGCGTACGCGGACGCCAACGAGGCGAACGCGGCGATCGGGGTGGCCCTGGCCGTCGGAGAGCTGTCCGAGGACGTCACGGCGGTGCTGGTCCGGGTCCAGAACGACCTGTTCGACGTGGGCGCGGACCTGTCCACGCCGGTGGTGGAGGCCCCGAAGTACCCGCCGCTGCGGGTGCTCCAGTCGTACGTCGACCGGCTGGAGGGGGACTGCGACCACTACCTGGAGCAGGTGGAGAAGCTGCGCAGCTTCATCCTGCCCGGCGGCACGGCCGGCGCGGCCCACCTGCACCTGGCCTGCACGGTGGTGCGGCGGGCCGAGCGCTCGACCTGGGCGGCGATCGCGGAGCACGGCGACAGCGTCAACCCGCTGACCGCGAAGTACCTCAACCGGCTCTCCGACCTGCTGTTCATCCTGGCCCGGGTGGCCAACAAGGAGCGCGGCGACGTGCTCTGGGTCCCGGGGGAGAACCGCTAGGGCCGGGCAGGGCAGGGGCTAGACCCCGGTCCGGGTCCTCTCGGAGACCACCCGGCCGTTCTCGACCGTCACGCCGGCCGGCGGCTGCTTGGGCCAGAGCGAGTAGCAGCCGGCCACGACCACGTTGACCACGGCGGCGATGCCCAGCTTGAGGTACCACTGGGCGAAGGTGCCGAAGTGCGCGGAGCCGCCGGAGAGCGGGACGAGCAGGGTGATCAGGCTCAGCGTGATCGCCGCCGAGACGACCGTCCGGCCGGCGATCTGCCACTCGTACCTGGTCCGCTCCGGCCCGTACTTGGGTGAGGGCAGCGGCTTGGGCCCGCCGGCGAAGCGGTGCAGGAAGTGCCGGTCGGCCCAGCGGACGAGCGAGGGGCCGTAGCCGATCGAGAAGCCCGCGTAGCTCGCGGCCAGGGCGTGCGTCCAGCTCGGGACGGCGCCGCCGCGCAGGTCGAGGACGGTGAGCGCGTACAGGGTGAGGTCCACCACCGGCAGGCCGACCAGCAACGCGGTGCTGGTGCGGCGCAGGCGCAGCAGGTAGCGGGTGGCGAGGCCGAGGCCGAGCAGGATCCAGAAGGAGATCTCGGCCGCGACGATGAGGGTGACGATCACGTTCTGCTCCCGGGTGTTCGGCTGTGCTCCCAGCTTCGTGCCCGGGCGGCGCGGTGTCGTCGTCGCGGGGTGCCGTCCGGGCCTGCACCTTTCGATGTAGCGGGCTCCTCCGGGGACCTGAGCCGGGGGGCCGCCGGGAGTGGTGAGATGGGGACGTGCCCCTCCCGTTCCGTACCCTCCCCCCGCGCCGGTTGGACCAGCTGATCGCCCTGTGCGGGCTGCTCGGCGGCGTGGTGCTGATCGTCTTCAAGGTGTACGAGCGGCCCGACCGCCTGCCGGTGTGGTCGGTGCTGCTGCCGCTGGTGGTGATGGCGGCGCTGGAGCTGGTCCGGCGCACCCGGCCGGTGCTCGCGGTGACGGTCGGCGGGCTGGCCTTCGCGGGGAGCCTGTTCGTCGGCAGCCTGCTGGCGACGCTGATCATGTACACCGATCTGCTGTACGCGGCGGTGATCTACGGCAGCCCGCGGATGTCCCGGGTGCTGCACCTGACCGGCGGGGCCACCGTGCTGGTGCTCTCCAGCCTGGCCTGGTACTCCGGCGGCACCCCGGCCGGGCTGCTGATCGTGGTGGTGGGTTCGCTGGTCTTCCTGGCGCCGGTGTGGACCGGCGACCTGGTGCGCAGGCACCGGAGGGAGGCGGAGACCGAGCGGCTGCGGGCGGAGCAGACCGCGCTGCTGTCGGAGATGGACCGGCGTGAGGCGGTCGGCGCCGAACGGGCCCGGATGGCGCGGGAGCTGCACGACGTGGTGGCCAACCACCTGTCGGCGATCGCGATCCACGCCACCGGCGCGCAGTCGGTGGCCAGGCGCCGCAAGCTGCCCGAGGACGATCCGCTGGTGGAGGTGCTGGCGGTGATCCGGGAGAACAGCGTCCAGGGATTGGCCGAAATGCGCCGCATGATCGGACTGCTCCGGGACAGCGGCGGGAGGGAGGCGGACGAGTCCTACGCGGCGCCCGACCTGGCCGCCGTCGACGCCCTGCTGGCCAAGGCCCGGGCGGCCGGCCGGGACGTCGGGCTGGACTTCGAACTGGAGGAGCGGGGCGAGCGCGGCGACCTGCCGGTGCCGGTCGGGCTGGCCGCGTACCGGATCGTCCAGGAGTCGCTGACCAACGCGCTCAAGCACGCCGGGCCCGGACTGGTCAGCCTGCGGCTGGAGTTCGGGCCGCAGGAGCTGCGGATCGCCGTCGACAGCCCGTACCGCGACGCGCCGGGCCGCGGTCTGCCCGGAGCCCGGGCCGGGCTGGTGGGCATGGCGGAGCGGGCCGGGCTGCTCGGCGGCAGCTTCGAGGCCGGGCCGCGGGACGGGCACTGGAGGGTGCGCGCGGTGCTTCCGCGCGCCGGGGAGAGCGAGGGACGGGCATGACGGTCAGGGTGCTGGTGGCCGAGGACCAGGCGGCGGTGCGGGCGGCGCTGGTGATGATCCTGCGCGCCGAACCGGGGTTCGAGGTGGTCGGGCAGGCCGCCGACGGCGAGGAGGCCGTCCGGCTGGCGCTGGAGCTGCGGCCGGACGTGGTGCTGATGGACGTGCAGATGCCCCGGCTGGACGGCGTCTCGGCGACCCGCGAGGTGGTCGCCGCCGGGGCCGCGCAGGTGCTCGTGCTGACCACCTTCGACCTGGACGAGTACGTCTACGGCGCGCTGCGGGCCGGCGCGTCCGGCTTCCTGCTCAAGGACCTGGAGGCGGACACCCTGGTCGAGGGCATCCGTACGGTCGCGCGCGGGGACGGCATGCTGGCGCCCTCGGTGACCAAGCGGCTGATCGGGGCGTTCGCCCGCCCGGACCGGCCGGTCGGGCCGGAGGCCCGGGCGGCGGTGGCGGCGCTGACCGGCCGCGAGCGGGAGGTGCTGGCCTGCATCGGGGCCGGGATGTCCAACGGGGAGATCGCGGTCCGGCTGGAGATGGCGGAGGCGACCACCAAGACGCACGTCAGCCGCATCCTGGCGAAGCTGCGGCTGCGCAGCCGGGTGCAGGCGGCGATCCTGGCCCAGGACCTCGGGCTGACCGGCTGAGAGCACCCGGCCCGCCGTGCGTGACGTGCCGTCAGGTCTCCTCGGTGGCGCGGCCGGTGGGTGTTCCTCCGGCTACCAGGTGATCGGCAGTTCGCGCACTCCGCGGACGTACATCCCGGTCCGCCACCGCAGTTCCTCCTCGGGCAGGGCCGCCCGCAGGGTCGGCAGGCGGCGCAGCAGGGCGCCGAGCGCGACCTCCAGCTCCATCTGGGCCAGCGGTGCGCCGAGGCAGCGGTGGCGGCCCTTGCCGAAGGACACGTGGGGGTTGTCCGTCCGGTCGAGGCGCAGTTCGTGGGGGCGGGCGAAGACGTCCGGGTCCCGGTTGGCGCCGTCCGTCGCGGGCAGCACCACGGTGCCGGGGGCCAGGTCGGTGCCGGCCAGCCGGACCGGCTCGGTGACCACGTGCGGCACGCCGCCGGTGGCGTTCAGCGAGCTGAACCGGAGCATCTCGGTGACGGCGTCCGGCAGCAGCTCCGGTTCGGTCCGCAGGGTGTGGGCGAGCTCCGGGTCGCGCAGCAGGAGCAGGGCGCACGCGCCCAGCTGGTTGACCGTCGTCTCGTGGGAGGCGATCAGCAGCCCGTAGGCCAGGTGCACGGCCTCGTTCGCGCCCAGCCGTCCGTCGCGCACGGCCCCGGCGATCGGGCCCAGCAGGTCCTCGGCGGCCGGGTCGCGGTCCGCGAGGTGCCGTTCGAACTCGGCGAACATGGCGTGGTGCGCGGACTCGACCTCGGAGCGCCCGTAGGCCGTGGTGGACATCATCCGCTCCACCAGCGGCAGCAGCCTGGTCACCTGTTCGGCGGACAGGCCGAAGAGCCGGGCGCCGACCTCCACGGTGAGCGGCACCGCGAAGTCCGCGAGCAGGTCGGCCGGGGCGCCGCGCTCGGCCATCCGGTCCAGCAGGTCCTCCGTCAGCCGCTCGATCTCCGGGCGCAGCCGGGCGATCCGGCGGTGGGTGAAGGCCGGGGCGACGACCTGACGCCGCCTGGTGTGGTCCGGCGCGTCCGCGGCGTTCAGCGCCAGCGACTCGGGGGAGCGGGCGGTCAGGCCGAACCGGGCGGCGGCGGCGCGGCTGAACGCCGGATCGGTGAGCACCCGGCAGACGTCCTCGTGGCGGTGCACCAGGAGCGCGGTGGCGCCGCTGCGCAGCGTCACCGGGACCAGGCGGCCGCGCTCGGCGAGGCCGTCGTACTCCGGCGCGGGCGCGATGCCCGGGCACTCGGGGAACGGGAAGGGGGCCGGCGCGCTCACGCCTCGGCTCCCCGCTCGCGGGAGGCGCGGCCGGGGCGGTCCGTCGGGAGCCCGGCCCGCACCTCTCCTCCGGCCGGTCCGCTCCGCCCGCCGATGCGTGCCTGCCCACTGTTCATGCCCAGCTCTTCCGTCGTCGATCGGACGTTGTTCGGCCTCCGGAAGTATTCGGGGGAGTGGGTGGTCCGAGCCGGAAGCCCGGCTGACTCTGTCAGCTCCGGATTCGCGGTGCGGGCCGCTCCGTGCCCTCGCCGGGCCGCTCCGTGTCCTCGCCGGGGCGGCACGTCGGTCTCCGGTCCGGTCCGGTCGGGTGCAGATCACACTCCCGATCGCTATTGCGGGCGGGATCCGCGCACTAAAGTCCGCCGTGAGCAGTGCGGCTCCTCCGGCGGTGATCCCTGCCCTGAGCCGCCTTCAGGGCCCGCCCGCGGGGCGGCGACGGCATCGGGAGACCCAGCCATGAGCAATGCGTCCAGCAAGCAGATCGCCGTGATCGGTGCCGGCCTGATGGGCGCCGGCATCGCCCAGGTGTCCGCGCAGGCCGGCCACCCGGTGGTGCTGCGGGACGTCACGGAGGAGGCGCTCCAGCGGGGCCTGGCCGGCATCCGCGCCTCGTACGAGAAGTTCGTCGCCAAGGGCAAGCTGAGCGCCGAGGAGGCCGAGGCCGCGCTGGGCCGGATCACCACCACCACCGACCTGGGCGCGGTCGCCGAGGCCGACATCGTGGTCGAGGCCGTGTTCGAGAAGCTGGAGGTCAAGGAGGGCGTCTTCCGCGAGCTCGACAAGCTCGCCAAGGACGGCGCCGTGCTGGCCTCCAACACCTCCGCGATCCCGATCACCCGGATCGCCGCCGCCACCGGGCGCCCGGAGTCGGTCGTCGGCGTCCACTTCTTCTCGCCGGTCCCGATGATGAAGCTGGTCGAGCTGGTCCGCGGCTACAAGACCAGCGACGAGACGCTGGCCACCGCCCGCGCCTACGCCGAGGGCGTCGGCAAGGAGGTCGTGGTGGTCAACCGCGACGTGGCCGGCTTCGTGACCACCCGCCTGATCACCGCGCTGGTCGTCGAGGCCGCCAAGCTGTACGAGTCGGGCGTGGCCACCGCCGAGGACATCGACACCGCCTGCCGGCTCGGTTTCGGCCACGCGATGGGCCCGCTCCAGACCGCCGACCTGACCGGCGTGGACATCCTGCTGCACGCCGCCCGCAACATCTACACCGAGACCCAGGACGAGAAGTTCGCCGCGCCGGAGATCATGGCCCGCATGGTCACCGCCGGTGACCTGGGCCGCAAGAGCGGACGCGGCTTCTACCCGTACGAAGGCAAGTGACCCGGACGGCCCGAACGGGCGGCGGGCGGGGCGGTCGCGGCACCGTACCGCCCGCTCCGCCGGGGCGGGTGAGTTTCCTCACCTCGGTGCCGCAGACGGGTGATTTGGGCGGTAATCGAGCGTAGGTGTGGGGCCGACCTGCGTATATTCCCTCGGACGGGTGAAGTTGCCTCAGATCTGGCCGGAACCAGCAACCTGTGGAGCCGGTTCGCCGTCAGATGAGGGAACCCGGCATTCCGCCCGGGTCCGGATGTGGGGCCACGGTCCTCCCGGATGCACCCCCCGCCCCGTACCCGGCACGGCCGGGGCGGATCCGCCCCGTAGCAGGCCGTCCAGGCGAAGGAGGAGAGCATGCGCATCACCGGCGACCACACGGCGCTGGCCATCGAAGGCCGCCTCGACGTGCGCACCGCCGCCGACGCGCGGGCCCTGCTGCACCAGGCGGTGGACGGCGGCCTCGGCGACCTCGTGCTCGACCTCGGGCGGCTGGAGTTCTGGGACGCCACCGGTCTCGGCGTGATCATGGGCACCCACCGGCGGGCCGGCCGGATCGGCCGTCGGCTGGTGCTGCGTTCCGTCCCGGCCCAGCTCCAGCGGCTGCTGGTGGCCACCAAGCTGCACCGCATCCTGGCCGTCGACGGCGCCACCGAGGCGCACGGGGCCACCCTCTGACGCTGCGCCGCCCGCGCGCCCGGTCCGGTGGGATCCACCGGACGTGTCCGCCCTCCCGCGAGCCGCGCGCCGGACCGCGCGCCTGCGCGCCACCGCCCCCACCGGGCAACGCCCCTGGTCAGCGCCGCCCGCCCGGCGGCGGCCCCGGACGCCTCTGCACGGCCGGGCCCGAATGTGCGAGAGTCTGCCCGTCAGAAGACGGCCGCCGGGGCTGCCTCCAGCCCGGCCACGGCCGCGACCGGGACGTCAGCCGGACGGCGCGGGGCGCCGACGGCCGAGCACGATGCGGAGCAGAACGTGGCACAGCCATCCGGGGAGTTCCGTCAGGAAGCCGTCCGCGCCCGCGGCGGTGAACTGGTCTCCGGCGGCCTGCTGGTGGGCGTCGGCGCCCCGGACGGCTCCGAGGCCAGGCCCTGTCCCGAGGAGTGGCGTCCGCACCCCCGGCGGATCGGACGCAGCGAGCCCGCCCGGGGCCCGGCCGGCGGCGTCGGCCGCGCGGTCGGCCCGCTCGCGCTCGGCGCCGGCCCCGCCGACCTGCCGATGCTGGACCGCGAGGCCGACATCGCCGAACTGCTCGCCCTGCTCTCCGAGGGCCGCTCGATACGCCTGGTCGGCCAGGCCGGCTCGGGTCGCAGCGCACTGCTGTCGGCCGTCGCCGAGGCCGCCGCCGACCTCGCCCCGGGTGGTGTGGTGCAGCTCTGCGGCCACCGCCGGACCGTCCCCGACCTGCTCCAGGACCTCTTCGCGGCCACCCACCACGCCCCCGGCTTCCGGCCCGACCCCGGGCAGCTGGCCGTCCACCTCGCCGAGGTCGGCGCGATCGTCGTGATCGACGCCGCCGAACCCTCCGGTGCCGAGCTGGAGCAGCTGCTCGCCGCCGCCCCCGGCTGCGCCTTCCTGATCTCCTCCGCCCCGGACGGCCCACCGCTGCCGGCCGGCTCCCGGCTCCAGGACCACCTGGTGGCCGGGCTCTCCCGCTCCGCCTGCCTCGCCCTCACCGCCCGACTGGCCGGGCGCCCGCTGGACGTCACCGAGAAGGCCTGGGCGGTGGACCTCTGGTTCGAGTCCGAGGGCCTGCCGCTGCGCTTCGTCCAGGCCGCCGCGCTGCTGCGTCAGCGGGACGTCTCCGTGGACGCGCTGGTCGCCGCCGAGGACGACCGGATGGACGTCTTCGGTGTCGTCGCCGAGCCCGCCCACGACCCGGACCCGGCGGTCCGGGAGAGCGCGCTGCGCCGCACCGTCCCGTTGCCCTCGGTGCCGGAGACCGCCTCGCCCGCCGTCCGGCTCGCCGAAGGGCTGAGCGAGCCCGCACAGGCCGTGCTGCGGCTCGCCGTCGCGCTCGGCGGTGATTGCCCCACCGCCCCGCACCTGCCGGCGCTGATCGACGTCGGGCAGGGCGAGGCCGCCCTCGCCGAACTCACCGACGCCGGGCTGGCGGTGTCCGTCGACGGGCACCACCGGCTGACCGCCGGCGCGCTCGACCTGCTCGCCCCGCACTGGCCGGCCCGCGGCTGCGTCGACGGCGCCGCCCAGCACTTCGCCTGGTGGGTCGGGCACAGCTCGGTGACGCTGGAGCAGATCGCCGCCGAGGCCGAGGTGGTGATCGGCGTGCTGCTCGCCGACCGCTCCGCCGGGCGGCACGACGCGGTGGTCCGGCTCGCCCGGGCGGCGGCGCCCGCGCTGGCGCTGTCGCTGCGCTGGGGCGCCTGGGAGCGGGTGCTCGAACTCGGGCTGGAGGCGGCCCGCCGGACCGGCTCGCCGGTCGACCAGGCCTGGTTCCACCATGAGGCGGCCGTGCACGCGATCTGCGTCCGGCAGCCCTCCCGGGCCATCGCCGAACTGGAGACCGCGCTCACCCTGCGGGCCGCGGCGGGGGAGCAGCGCGGGGTGGCCGCCGCCGGACGGATGCTGGACCTGCTGCGCGCCGAGGGCCGGCAGCTGCCCGCCGCCGCGCCCGCCGCGGTGGCGCCCGCCCGGGCGCCGGTGATCCGCAAGATCGCGGCCCGGGTGCCGGCCGGCCTGAAGTCCAGCAGGCGGCGGCGGGTGGCCGTGCTCTCCACGGCCGTGCTGACCCTGGGGGTGCTCGGTACGGCGGTGGCGATGAGCTTCAGCGGGCCGGACGGGACCAAGGGGCCGGAGCCGCACGGCGGCCGGCCGGACACCGGTGTCGGCACCCCGGACACGCCGCACCCGCTGCCCTCCGGCAGCGGCGGCGCGGGCACCACCGGAGCCGGGCCGGGCAGCCCGGCGGGGCAGGGGAGCGGCCCGGGGCCGACCGCGAGCGGTGGCACCTCGCACTCGTCGGGCACCTCGCCGACGAGGCTGCCGAGTTCCCCGCCGGGGGCGGGCGAGTCGCAGAACCCGCAGCCGTCGGCACCGGGCCAGTCGCAGCAACCGGACCCGCAGCCGGGCCGGCCGCAGCCGTCCCAGCCGAGCGGGCAGCCCTCGAAGTCGCCGTCAGCGAGCCAGAGCCCGTCCTCCCCGGCGAGCACCCCGGGCACGCCGGCGACCACCTCCGGGGCGCCGACCAGCCCGAGCGGGCCGGCCGGTCCGAGCACCCCGGGGACCGGTCAGAACAGCTTGAGCTTGTCGTCGTCGATGCCGCGCAGCTCGTCGTAGTCCAGCACCACGCAGCCGATGCCGCGGTCGGTGGCCAGGACGCGGGCCTGCGGCTTGATCTCCTGCGCGGCGAAGACGCCCTTGACCGGGGCGAGCAGCGGGTCCCGGTTGAGGAGTTCGAGGTAGCGGGTGAGCTGCTCGACACCGTCGATCTCGCCGCGGCGCTTGATCTCGACGGCCACCGTGGCGCCGTCGGCGTCGCGGCAGAGGATGTCCACCGGGCCGATCGCGGTCGGGTACTCGCGGCGGATCAGCGACCAGCCGGAGCCGAGCACTTCCATCCGGTCGGCGAGCAGTTCCTGGAGGTGGGCCTCGACGCCGTCCTTGATCAGGCCCGGGTCGACCCCGAGCTCGTGGGACGAGTCGTGCAGCACCTCCTCCAGCGTGATGATCAGCTTCTCGCCGGCCTTGTTCTCCACCGTCCAGACCCCGTCGGCCTCCTTGAGGACGCACGGCGGGGACATCCAGTTGAGCGGCTTGTAGGCACGGTCGTCGGCATGGATGCTGACGCTGCCGTCGGCCTTGACCAGGATCAGCCTGGTGGCGGAGGGCAGATGGGCGGAGAGCCGACCGGCATAGTCGACTGAGCAGCGGGCAATTACGAGACGCACGGTCGACCACGCTAGCCCACCAGGGCCAGTTGATGCGATTCCGCGACGGCGGGGTGAAGAAGGCGCGAACCCGTCCAACATGGAGGTCGCACGGTCCCGCTGCCGCCCGTCGAGGTCTGGCGCCCCTCCCCCCGGTTCGCTACGGTGTGTGACGGCATGATTGCGGGATCGCTGTCAACGGGGATGGAGACTTCGGATGAACGGTCCAACGGGATCCGGCCAATCTGGTGCGCCGCACCGGATTTCCATGGAAATCCACAGGAACGACCAGTCTGCCGAGCCGTCGACTGCCACGCTGTTCTGAGCGCGTTCGGTATCCAGGACGTCACGTCCCGTGGTGCCGTCGCTCCTCGCGAAGGCGCCGGAACCCCTGTCCCTCGTGTTCCGGACCGCCCCATGCGAACCGCGCCCACCCTCACTGTGAGCTTGACCTACGCACGACCACCCGGGCGCCGCGCGGGTGGACCGCGAGAGGAGAATCCATGTCGCTCGACGTCTCACCGGCCCTGCTGGAGAAGGCCGAGCGGGGCGAGGTCGACGAGCGGGAATTCGTCGACTGCGTCCGCGTCTCGCTGCCGTACGCCTGGGACCTGATCAGCTCCCTGGTCGCCCAGGCGAAGGTCGACGGCACCGACTTCGCCGACAACCAGGTGCCGCCGCCCAGCGAGCAGGCCCGCGGCCAGCTGCTGCGCGCCCTCGCCAGCGATGCCATCCGGGGCGCGCTCCAGCGCCACTTCGGTGTCCGGCTGGCCTTCCAGAACTGTCACCGGGTGGCGGTGTTCCTGCCGTCGGAGCCCAACGAGGCCCGGTACGAGCGCTTCACCTCCGTCCGGGAGCAGCTGCTCAACCAGTCCGAGGAACTGCGGGACTGCTGACCCCGCCGTACCCCCGTCGCGGCGCCGGCCGCCCCGTCCCCTCGGTGCGGGGGAGGGGCGGCGGCCGCCCGGAGTGCTAGCCCAGCTGCGGCAGCACCTCGGAGCCGAGCCGGGCGATGTTGTGCAGGGTCGCCTCGTGTTCGCCGCTGCCCTCGGCGAGCAGGGCGAAGCGCCGGATCCCGGTGCGTTCGGCGGTGGCCAGCAGCCGGTCGGCGCACTGCCGCGGGGTGCCCACCGCGTGCAGGTCGCAGAGCAGCTCGGTGTACTGGCGCGGGTCGCGCATCGAGCGCTCGCGGCCGTCCACCGTGCGATGGGCGCCGAGGCCGTACTCGAACCAGCCGGGCATCGCGTTCAGCAGCGTGGACCGGGCCGCCGAGGTGCGGTCGTCGACCTGGGCCACCCCGGCGGCGACGTGCCGGCGGCCGACCCGGCGCAGCTGCTCCTCGCCGCGCCCGGCGGCCAGCCAGGCGGACCGGTACAGCTCCAGCATCCGCAGCTTGTCCTCGTCCCCGGAGTGCATGCCGAGCAGCATCGGCAGGCCGCGCTCGGCGGCCAGCCGCACCCCGCCCGGCGAGGTGCAGGCGACCACCACCGGCGGGCCGGCCACCGGCCGCCCGGTGACGGTGAGCTCCTCGCCGAGGCCCTCGTCGTCCCGGCGCTGGCGCGGGAAGCGCACCGGGCCGGACCGCCCGCCGAGGCCGAGCCAGCTGCTCAGTGCCGCCCGCCGCACCGGTTCGGTGGCCCGCGGCACCACCGCGACCTCGGGGAAGGCGAACTGCGGGCCGTCCGCGCCCACCCGGGAGCCGCGCAGCCAGCGCAGCAGCAGGTCCAGCCGCTCCGGGAAGCCGCGCTCGAAGGCGTCCACGCCGCCGCCGAACACGTCCAGGTCGATCCACGGTCCGCCGCGGCCCACCCCGAGCGTGAACCGTCCGCCGGAGGTGAGGTGGAGCAGCGCGGCCTGCTCGCCGAGCGCCACCGGGTGACGGGTGGAGAGCACGCTGACGGCCGTGCCGACGCCGATCCGGCGGGTGCGGCCGAGCAGCATCGCGGCCAGCGTGGCGGCGTCCGGGCAGACCCCGTACGGCACGAAGTGGTGCTCGGCCAGCCAGACGCTGTCCAGGCCCGCGCGTTCGGCCTCGACGGCGGAGCCGACGGTGCGCTCCAGCGCCTCGCCGTGGCTCTGCCCGGGGAACTGGGCGGACAGCAGGAACAGGCCGACCCGGACCGATCCGGTGGCCGGCGGCAGCGCGCCCGCGCGCTGGGCCGCGGGCAGCGGCTCGCCCGCGACGGCCGTCACCGGGGGGACGGTGGTCAGCGCCGGCCCGGGGACGGGTGGCCGGACCCCGACGGGTCGGCCGGTCTCGACGCGGGCGGTGGTCTTGCTCATGGTGGGGGCCTCCTCGGGTGCGCGCAGGGTCGCGGGCCCCGCCTCTTCCCCTTGTGGGTATCGGATGTCATGTGCCAATGGCACGCGGAACCCCCGATTTCCCCGATGATCGGGTGGATCTCTGCAAAAAGGCCGAAGTGTCGGACGGAGCCGTGGTAGTGGCCGTGCGGGAGTCGGGCCGGCCGTAGGCTGGAACGACCCACAGCCCAGCAGGAGAGGGAGTCCGCCGTGTCGCCGCGCCGCAACCGGATCAAGAGCGCCGCCCCCCGCGAGAGCGCCGAGCCGTCCGCGCCGCTCGGCGGTTCGCTGCGCCGCACCGAGAGCTACCAGGGTGACGACTGGGTGGTGCAGACGGTCGCCGGTACCGCGGGCCGCTCCTACCGCTGCCCGGGCTGCGACCAGGAGATCCCGTCGGGGATGGGCCACGTGGTGGCCTGGCCGATGCACGGCGCGGGGGTGGACGACCGGCGGCACTGGCACCGCGCGTGCTGGGGAGCGCGGGAGCGCCGGGCCTCCAACCTGCTGCGGGGCCGCGGCGCTCCGCGGTACTGACGGTCCCGTCGCGGGAGCCGCTGGGGCCTACGCGTCGCGCCGCTTGAGCACCAGCGCGCCGCCGACCAGGGCCGCCGCCGTCCAGGCCAGGCAGATCAGGAAGCCGGCCAGCGGCCCGTACGGCTGGTCGTGCTGCTGGTACACCAGCAGCATCCGCGAGCCCGCGTAGTCGGGGAAGTAGTGGGCCAGGGTCCGGACCTTCGGCACCGCCGAGAGGATCGGCGAGAGCAGGAAGAAGAACGGGACCAGCACGCCGAGCGCGAGCGTCTGACTGTGCAGCATCGTGGTGACGCCCGCCGCGAACAGGCAGAGCATCGTCAGGTAGAGCGCGGCCCCGAACACCGCGCGCAGCACGTTCGGCTCGCCGATCGTGGTGGAGTGCGAGCCGAGCAGCGACTGGCCGACGAAGAACGTGACGAAGGCCGTCACCAGCGAGACGGCGAGGGCGAGCGCGCCGAGCACCGCCGCCTTGCCGGTGAGCAGGGTGGCGCGCTGCGGGACGGCGGCCAGGGTGAGCCGGATCATGCCGCTGCTGTACTCGTTGCCGATCGCCAGCACGCCGAAGACGATGATCGCCAGCTCGCCGAGCTGGATGCCGGCGAAGGACGTGCTGGTGGCGTCGAACGGGGTCTGCCGGCTGCCCCGGAACTCGGCGAAGTTGCTGTTGGTGAGCAGGGACAGCAGCGCGCCGATGCCGACCGTGACGACGAAGGTCAGGGCGAGCGTCCAGACCGTCGAGCGGACGCTGCGGATCTTCGTCCACTCGGAGCGCAGGACCGCGGGGAAGGACGTCATCTCAGTTCTCCTCCTGCTGTGCCGTGGCGGTGGGCCGGGCGTCGTCCGGCTGTCGGCCGGCGCCCCACCGGGGGGTCGGACCGGCCGCGCCGGCCGCGTCCCGGCCCGGTCCGTCGCCCGCGTGGTACTCCACCGAGTCGGCCGTCATCCGCATGAAGGCGTCCTCCAGCGAGGCCTGCTGCGGGCTGAGCTCGTGCAGCACCACGCCGTGCCCGGCGAACAGCTCGCCGAGCCGGGCGATGTCCCCGTCGACCACCTCGTGGGAGCCGTCCGGGCCCGGTTCGTGGCGCAGGCCGGCCCCGGCCAGCACGTCGAGGATCCGCTCGGGCTCCGGGCCGCGCAGCCGGACGGCGGAGCGGGAGTTGCGCCGGATGAACTCCGGCATCGGCAGGTCGGCGAGCAGCCGGCCCCTGCCGATGACCACCAGGTGGTCGGCGGTGACGGCCATCTCGCTCATCAGGTGGGAGGAGACGAAGACCGTCCGGCCCTCGGCGGCGAGGCGTTTCATCAGGTTGCGGACCCAGAGGATGCCCTCCGGGTCCAGGCCGTTGACCGGCTCGTCGAACATGATGATCTCGGGGTCGCCGAGCAGGGCGGAGGCGATGCCCAGGCGCTGGCCCATGCCGAGCGAGAAGCCGCGGGCGCGTTTGCGGGCCACCGGGGTGAGGCCGACCAGGGCGAGCACCTCGTCCACCCGGCGTTCGGGGACGCGGTTGCTCTGGGCGAGCCAGAGCAGGTGGTCGCGGGCGGTGCGGCCGGGGTGGACGGCCTTGGCCTCCAGCAGGGCGCCGATGTACTTGAGCGGTTCGCTGAGCTGGCCGTAGTGCTTGCCGTCGATGGTGACCCGGCCGGCGGTGGGGCGGTCGAGGTCGAGGATCATGCGCATGGTCGTGGACTTGCCCGCGCCGTTCGGGCCGAGGAAACCGGTCACCACGCCCCGGGGGACCTGGAAGCTGAGCCGGTCCACCGCGAGGGTCTTGCCGTAACGTTTTGTCAGCTCGTGCAGCTCGATCATTCGCGCTCCCTCAGTTCCTTGCCAGGCTAGGACAAACGGGATATCTCGGCCCGCTGAGTGGGCCCGCACGGCGCACCGCAATAGGTTGGGCGCATGACCCAGCTCCCCTCCGCAGTGTCCGTCCGCGAGAGCGGTACCGGAACACCCCTCGTGCTGCTGCACGCCTTTCCGTTGAACGCCTCGATGTGGTCGTCCCAACTGGACGCGCTGCCCGGCCTGACCGGGGACGAAACGCGGGTGCTCGCCCCCGACCAGCGGGGGTTCGGCGGCACCGCGCTGGGTGGAGACGACCCCTCCCTGGACCCGGTCGCGGACGACCTCGCGCTGCTGCTGGACGCGGCCGGGATCGAGCGCGCGGTGGTCGGCGGGCTCTCCATGGGCGGCTACGTGGCACTGGCCTTCGCCCGCCGCCACCCCGGCCGGCTCGCCGGGCTGCTGCTCGCCAACACCCGGGCCACCGCCGACACCGACGCGGTCCGGGCCAACCGGGAGCGGATCGCCACCGCCGTCACCGCGCGGGACAGCGTGGGACTCCTGCTGGACGAGCGGGTCGCGGCCGGGCAGCTCGGCCCCCACTCCCAGCACCTGGTGGAGCGGGTGCAGGCGATGGTCGCCGCCGCGCCGCCGGCCGCCGTCGCCTGGGCCCAGCGGGCCATGGCGGCCCGCCCGGACTCCCGGGACGTGCTGGCCGCCCTGCGGGTGCCGGTCGCGATCGTGACGGGCGCCGACGACGCCCTGGTGGCGCCGGAGGAGGCGGAGCTGATGCTCGGCGTCCGGCCGGACGCCGAGCTGACCGTCCTCCCCCGGGTGGGCCACCTGAGCGCCCTGGAGGCGCCCGAGGCCTTCGACGCCGCCGTGCGCGCCCTGCTCGCCCGGGTGGCCGCCGGATGAGTCAGGAGAGCCAGGACTCGGCGGCCTGGGACTACTCGGCACTGGAGGTGACCGGCCGGATGCCCGTGACCAACCGGGGCGAGGGGCTGGTCGAACTGACCCTGGAACCGCTCGGCGAGGACTACTGGATGCGCCCGGGGGAGACCTTCATCGTCACCTCGTACGGCGACTACGGGCCCGGCCATCCCTTCGAGGTGCAGTACTGGCCGGACTCGGTGTCGGTCTGGTGCACCTCCTGGTTCGGCACCGTCTCGGACGACGAGGGCAACCAGCTCAGCAGCGGCCACCAGCGCCCCGACGGGGCCTACCCGCGGTAGGTCCCGCCGGGCGGGCGCGGAAGCCGCCCGAGGTGATGACGGCGCGAAAGCGGACAGGCCCTCACCCGGGCGGGTGAGGGCCTGTGGTGCCGTTCGGGCCGGCGTGCGTCAGCGCGACTGCTGGGCGGGCACGCCCATGGTGTCGTCGTTCGGCAGCGAGGCGGCGGCCACGGCCGCGCCGGTCAGCGTCGCCAGCATCTCGCGGACGTTGGTCAGCTGGGCGTTGATGCTGTCGCGGCGGTTGGTGAGCGCCGCCAGCTCGCGCTCGGATTCGCTGCGGATGCGGTCGGCCTTGGCGTTGGCGTCGGCCACGATGTCCTCGGACTGGCGCTGGGCCGTCTCGACGGTCTGGCGGGCGCGGCGCTCGGCGTCGGTGCGCAGCTTCTCGGCCTCCAGACGCAGCTGCTCGGCCCGGTGCTCGATCTCGGCCAGGCGCTTCTCGGCCTTGGCCTGACGGGCGGCCAGGTCGCGCTCGGACTGCTCGCGGCGCTTGGCCAGGTTGGTCTCGAACTCCAGCGCGGCCTGGGCGGCCTTGGTGCGGGTGTCCTCGAAGAGGGCGTCCGCCTCCTCGCGCTTGTTCTGGGCGTCCTTGTTGGCCTCGGCGCGCAGCTGGGCGGCGTCGCTCTTGGACTTGTCGACGATCCGCAGACCCTCGTCCTCCGCCTTGGCCTTGCGGTCCTTGGCGTAGTTCTCGGCCTCGGTGCGGACCTGCTGGGCGGCGGCCTCGGCGAGCTCGCGGTGCTGCTCGGCGGCGCGGTGCGCCTCGTCGCGCAGGTCCTTGGCCTCCTCCTCGGCGAGTCGCAGGATCTTCTCGACCCGGGCGCCGAGACCGGCGTAGGAGGGCTCCTGCTCGACGACCGCCGCCTGGGCGGACTGGGTCTCCAGGTGGAGTTCCTCGATGCGCTTCTCCAGCGCACTGATCCGGGTCAAGGCACTGTCACGGTCGGCCACCAGCTTGGTGATCCGCTCGTCGACCTGGGCGCGCTCGTACCCACGGCGCACCAGGTCGAAGCCGTGAGGGGAGTGACTGTCGCTCATGGGGTTCTGGGCTTCCTGTCGTCAAACCGCTGAGGTGGTTGAGGGAATCCTGACACGGTACCGGAGTGTCGGCGGCGATACGCCGTCCTCTCACGGACAATGACCGCCAATGTCCGCTCAATCGGGTGGTGAGCTCTTGGAGCGATTGCCACCCGACCGGGGGGAGCCAACTCCGGCACCCGCCTTGGCGCCCCCGTCCTTCTTGGTACTGCTTCCCCCGTTGGCCTGGGCGACCGGTGACGGTGCCTCGAACGCCTCCAGGGCGGACAGCACGTCCTGGACCCTGGAGATCTCGGTGTTGATGTCCTTGCGGCGGCGCACCAGTTCGTCCAACTCGCGCCGGCCCTCGTGGGTGACCCGCTTCGCCTCGGCCTTGGCCTCGGCGAGCAGCCGCTCGGCCTCCGCCTTCGCCAGCTCGATCTGCTCGTCCGCGGCCTCGTCGGCGTCCCGCAGCCGCTTCTCCGCCTCGGCGGCGGCCCGGTCCAGCCGCTCCTCGGCCTCGGTCTCGGCCGACGTGAGCTTGGCCTCGGCCTTCTCGATGAGCGTCTCGGCCCGGCCGGTGGAGTTCGCGAGCTTGGTCTCCGCCTCCTTCAGCAGGCCCTCGGCCTTGCGGACGGCGGACAGCCGGACCTTGCTGGCCTCCGCGGAGGCCTCCGAGGTCAGCTCGTTCGCCCGGTCGTCGGCGGCGGCGACCAGGGCCGCGGCACGGTCCTCGGCCTCGGCGACGGTGGCCACCGCCTGCTCCTCGGCCTCGGTCAGCTGCTCCTGGGCGGCCGTCACCAGCGCGTCCACCCGCTCGCCGGCCGACTTCATGGCCGCCGCGTTCTCCTTGCGGGCGCGCTCGTGCAGCGCCTCCACCTCGGCGTCGGTGCGCTCGCGCAGCTCCTCGGCGCGCTCGCGGATCGCGGTCGCGTCCCGGCGGGCCTCGGCGAGCAGCGCGTCCGCGTCGGAGCGGCCCTTCTCGACCTCGGCCTGACCGGCCGCCTCGCCGGCGGCGACCAGCCGGTCGGCCTCCTTGCGGGCGGCGGCGACCATCGCGTCGGCCTGCTCCTCGGCGGCGGCGGTGGTCGCCAGCGCGGTGGTCTGGGCGTCCTCGCCGAGCGACTCGGCGTCCGCGAAGGCCTTCTCCAGGACGGACTTGGCCCGCTCGCGGGTGGCCTTGTCGAACTGCTCGGCGGCGTCCCGGGTCTGCTCGTCGTAGGCGTCGGCGCGGGTGCGGGTGGCCGTCTCGTAGTCGTCGGCCAGGGTGCGGGTGGCGAGGGCGTACTCCTCGGCCTCGGCGCGCAGACCGGCGGCCAGCTCCTCGGCGTCGGCGACGGTGCGGGCGCCCCGGGCCTCGGCCTCGGCCACCGTGCGGGCGGCCCGCGCCTCGGCGTCGGTGCGCAGCTGCTCGGCGGTCTCCTGGGCGGCGTGCAGCTCGGCCTCGGCGTCCGTGCGCAGCTGCTCGTCGTAGGCCCGGGCCTCGGCGCGCAGACGGCCGATCTCGTTCTCGGCGGCCTCCCGCTCGGCGGCCAGCTCCAGCTCGGTCTGCTCGCGCAGGGCGGTGGTCTCGGCCTTGGTGCGGGCCCGCCGGTCGGCGGTCTCGCGGTCGACGAGCTCGCGCTGCTCGGCGGCCTCGCGCTCGGCCAGGGCACGCAGCTCGGTGGCGTACGCCTCGGCGGCCTCGCGCTGCTCGGTGGTCTCCCGGTCGGCCAGTTCGCGCTGGTCGCCGGTCTCGCGGTCGGCGAGGGCGCGCTGTTCGGCGGCGTCCTGTTCGGCGGCCTCCCGGACCTCGGCGGCCTCCCGGGCGGCGGTGGCCTTGAGCGCGGAGATCTGCTCGGCGGCGGCCTCGTACATGCCGGCCACCGACTGGCGGACCTCGGCGGCCTCCTCCTCGGCGGCGGACACCAGGTCGGCGCCCTCCGACCTGGCGACGGCGACCAGCTCCTCGCCGTCGGCCTTGGCCTGCTCCAGCTCGGCGGCGGCCTCGGCGCGGATGTCGTCGGCGGCGGCGCGGGCCTCGGACATCGCCCGGCCGGCCTCGGCGCGGACAGTCTCGGCCTGCTCGTTGGCCAGGGCCAGTTCGGCGGCGGCCTTCTCGCGGCTCGCCTTGGCGTCCTTGGCGGCCTCGTCCCGGCGCCGCTCGGCGGTGGCCTCGGCCCGCTCCAGCGCCTCGTCGGCGGCGGTGCGCCGCTCGGTGGCGTAGGTGTCGGCCTGCTCGCGGACGTCGGCGGCGTGGGCCTCGGCGGCGGCGTGGGCCTCGGTGGTGTGCCGGTCGGCCTGCTCGCGGGCTTCGTCGGCGTACGTCGTGGCGGCTTCGCGGACCTCGACGGCGTAGGTCTCGGCGGCCTCGCGGACCTCGGCGCTGTGCCGGTCGGCCGCCTCGCGGACCTCGGCGCTGTGCCGGTCGGCCGCCTCGCGGACCTCGGCGGTCTCCGTCGCGGTGCGCTGGGTGAGGTCGGTGGCGTGCCGGTCGGCCTCGGTGCGCACGCGTTCGGCGTGGGCCTCGGCGCTCTCGCGCAGCTGGGTGGTCTCCTGCTGGGCGAGGGCCCGCAGCTCACCGGCGGCCTGCTCGGCCTCGGCCCGGGTGTCCGTGGCGTAGCCGTCGGCCTGCTCGCGGACGTCGGCGGCGTAGGCGTCGGCGCCGGTGCGCTGCTCGTCGGCGTACGTGTCGGCCTGCCCGCGGGCTTCGTCGGCGTACGTCGTGGCGGCTTCGCGGACCTCGACGGCGTACGTCTCGGCGGCCTCGCGGACCTCCGTGGTCTCCGTCGCGGTGCGCTGGGTGAGGTCGGTGGCGTGCCGGTCGGCCTCGGTGCGCACGCGTTCGGCGTGGGCCTCGGCGCTCTCGCGCAGCT